>JADEXJ010000145.1 GCA_015207195.1 Pleurocapsales cyanobacterium LEGE 10410 | reverse complement strand
AACAGGATGTACGGGTGTGATAAATTATTGTGTCTACCCACTTAACCACTAACCACTAACCACTAACAACAAGCTAGTCAACCATAAGGAAATTAATATTCAAAATAGCTGCCATTCTTTACTACTCAACCTTTTTAGCTGATTTAGGTGTTTGTTGACGTAAAAAGTATCCAATTTACACCAGTTGTGAATTGCTGTAGCGTTGATACTAATAGCCCAAGCCCAGATATGAGCCATCTGAGTCAAAGCTTGCAAGGAGGAGGTTTCCGCATCGGTAAGCTGCTGTACTGTTTGATAGCCAGTGAAAAAAGCATCTCTAACCTTGCGATTGATTCCCGCACTCAAAGAAACTTGTAGAAACTTTGCCAGGTCAAAAATACGCCAGCCGTAGCCACACTGATCGAAATCAAATAAAGTAATTTGGTTATCTACTGTAAAGTGGACATTGCCACTATGGGGATCGCCCCAGCAAACGCTCCATAAAGGGGATGTTTGCTTTAAACAGGATAGCTGCTGTTTAATCTTAGTAATAGTATCGGTCAAATAGTCCGAGCGATCTCGCTCGCCTAGATAGGGGCTAATTACAGTCAAAGAATCATCCAACAAGTATTTTGGCGTTAATGGCTGGCGCGGGACTGTATTGTTAAACTTTAAAGATGTCAGATGTATTTGTCCCAAAGTCTTGCCTAAAATAGTACTCTGTTCGGCAGTTAAGTCACCTTGGGGTACTTCTCCAGGAGCATATCGAAAAAGTGCTGCATAGCGATCGCCCTCCACTGCATGAATAGTTACGAATAGCTCGCTATCTCTGGTCTTCAAAGGGTTGGCGACGGGAAGATCGTGCTGGTAAAGAAAGTCGAGAAATTCTAATTCAAATTGAATATCTGTCTGAGAACGCCAGTGATGATGAGAAACTCTTAAAATATAGGGCGTGGTTTCTGTTTCTACCAGATAAATATCGCTCAGCCCCCGATTCCAAAATAAACACCGATTAATTATTCCTAGTTCATACTTCTTCAGTACTCCCTCAATCAAAGCTTGGGGAGAGAGAGTAGAGTAGATAGCTGGAAACACACCCATCGCTACCATTGAATTAGACCCTTTACTAACTACAGGTTGACTTGCCCCAAGTAGCGGTTTACCAGGAGATTATTAAGCTGCTTTTGCAACCTAAATTCCTGCCGTTGACCAGAACCTCATGGACACATATACTTATCAAAAGTACCTGCTATTAGCCTGGGAATAAGTATCAAATGCTACTAAAACTAAGCTATCTAGCTTTTATGATTAAAGAACGCTTTTGTTTGTGGCTATAAAAATGGCGGGAGGCGGATTTGAACCACCGACCTTCGGGTTATGAGCCCGACGAGCTACCAGACTGCTCTATCCCGCGACGCTTTAGTAAAGATAACACACTTACTTTACCAAAAGCAATTTTAATCTTTAATTCAATTCAATCGCCGATAATAAAGCTGCTCCACCGAACCTAACCACGTCGCTACAGGGTAGCCCCGTCAACTCCTGAGTAGATTTAATTATCTCTTGGGCGGTAGCTGGATCTATGCCCGAAGTATTAAGGGCGATCGCCTTGACTTTGACTGCGCCAAAAGTTCCTCCCGCACTGGCTACGGTTTCGTAGAGTTGAATGACTTCTGGTAAGGGGGGAATCGGAACATCGGGGAGATCGTGAATATGTTTTGCCCCCGCACGATGAACCAAAATCAAGCCCGTGGGCTGACTGCCTCGGATCAAAGGTAAAGTGGCAGTCGAACCTGGATGCAAGAGCGAACCCTGCCCTTCAATAATAATCAAATCTTGGTTTTGTCCCAGCTCTAAAATAGTTTTTTCTACTGCCCCTGCTGCAAAATCTACCCGTACCGCATCCAAAGCAATTCCCCGTCCAGCGATCGCAATACCCGCTTGTCCCGTGGCGATAAATTCAGCCTTGATGCCCTGCTGTAGTGCTGCGCGATGCAGTTCCAAACTAGTAGACATCTTGCCGATCGCCATATCTGTCCCCACGGTTAAGATTCTTGGCGCCCTAAGCGATCGCGCCTTTCCTTTGCCAATGCTCAAACCAGCAGGCTCCTGTCGCAAATCCCAAATCCATTGTCCCGACTGTAAATTAGGAAAGCGAGTTGCCAGGGGAGTATGCAAACCGTTAAAGATCGAAACCCCAGCGTCAACGGCGATCGCGATTTCTTGTTCTAGATTGGCTGGTAACTGTCCCCCAGACGGAGCAATGCCAATCAATAGTACGTTGGGTCTATATACCAAGGCTGCTTGAGTATTGGTAACTATCGGTACTTCTCGTTCGATACCTGTCAGTTTAGTTAAAGATTTCCCTGCACTGTCGCGATCGATTACCGCCACAATATTGCAGCTACTGTAGCGCAAGAAAGCCAATCCAGTTTTGCCCTGATGACCTTTGATTCCGCCTTCCAACAAAATTGCCACACGGCTATCGGCTGTTAACATTGTCTACTCCTAATCCCGACCGTTCGTTGGGTACTAAACGTCCTGCTTCCATAGTTGCTCCTCGAAAAGGATCGTCGGTTAAATTTAGATGGCTATCTAAGTCTAAATAATCTGCCCAAGGAGCAAGATGAGCCATTGCAGTATTAGCCAAACTGCTATCAGAATAGCAGCCAAACATAATTTTTAATCCACAGACTTTAGCTATCTGAATTGCCTGCATTGCTTCGGTTAGTCCTCCCGTTTTCATGATTTTAAGATTAACTCCTGCCACGGAGTCAGCCAGACGGAGAATATCGGCACTGTTAAAACAACTTTCATCGACAAAAATTGGTAGGGGCGAGCTTTCTGCCAAGGCTGGCAGTTTGCTATCTTCGGCTACGGATATGGGCTGTTCGATGTATTCTACTCCTTGATCGGCTAACCAATGAGACATATAGACAGCATTATTAAAACTCCAGCCACCGTTAGCATCAACGGTAAGCCTAACCTGGGGAGCATATTGGCGAATTGCTTCCACCATAGCTTTATCTGCCTTAATGCCCCCTGGGCTTCCTAGCTTAAGTTTCAGCATTTTGACTTCTGTGGTGTTTTGCCAATCTTTTAATCTGGAAATGGCTGCTTGAGCAGTACTAATGCCAATAGTGACAGATATGGGAACGATGCGATCGCGATTCAAGCCCAAAATCTGCCACAGAGGTAAACCCGCTTTTTTCCCCAGCCAGTCATAAAGAGCCATGTCTATTGCTGCGCGAACTGCCGAAGAAACTTGAAGCTGGTGCAGTTTTGCCTCAATTTCCTGTCGCTGTAGGGGATGGAAAGGCTTTAGCTGAGGAATCAGCTGCTGCAACTCCGATAACAAACTAGAAGTATCTTTAGTCTGGTTTTTAACAATGGAAAATGGTGATGCTTCTCCCCACCCTTCTAGGTTGTCCTGTCGAATACGTAACCAGATGTTGGTAGTTTGCGCCGTTGTACCGCGACTAATCTGCAAGGCAAATTTCTTATGAACGGTGAAAGTCTGAACGATTAATTTCATAAAAGTGGCGATCGCTTTTTTTAGCCTGTCAAAATTATGATAATTTAGTTGCGACAGTAGTTGTCGTTCGCTCGTATCGATCTGATGGAGTAGCAAGTATGTACAGATGTTCCAGGTCACGTCTGTACGGAAGTAGGGAGTTAGACTTGAATTTGTTTATCTGAAATTTGCTGTCACTATAATTAAAGTTGTCTGACGAGGGAGATGCAACTTCTTAAGCATAGGTAGCGTCTGAGATCTAAGTGTCAGAATTTAACTATAGTTACTTCGGTTAAACTTATTTTTCATGGATTCCATTTTCTTATTTGGCGATCGCTCGTTGAGGCTGTTGTGTGCAGCTTTGGCAGGGACAATTATTTTCAGCTATTCTCCTCAATTACAGGCGCAATCTCCCAAGCCTGGATCGATTACTTTAAAATCTGATATTCAAGAATCCAATGCCGAAACAGGTATCATTACCGCTAGGGGCAATGTTAAAATCAATTATCCCGCCCGACAAATTCAGGCTACTGCTGCCCAGGCTCAATATTATAGTCGCGAACGTCGCTTAGTTTTGACGGGAGATGTTTACGTAATCCAAGAAGGGAACAGTATGCGCGCCGAAACTCTGACTTATCTAATTGATGAAGGACGTTTTATTGCTAGTCCTCAAGGTGATCGGCAGGTAGAATCGACCTATATTATTACCGAGCCTCAACAATAAGTAGTAAGTAGTAAGTAGTAAGTAGTAAGTGATTGACTGGTAAGTGAAACTGTGACTTTAGTTCTAGAGAATATTCATAAATCCTATGGCAAAAGAAATATAGTCAATCGGGTCAATCTGCGAGTTTCGCCAGGAGAGATTGTTGGTTTACTCGGTCCTAATGGTGCAGGTAAAACCACCACATTTTATATTGCCACGGGTTTGGTTAAGCCCGATCGCGGAAAAGTTGAGTTAAACGAGCGCAATATTACTACCTTAGCCCTGCATCAACGAGCGCGTCTAGGTATGGGTTATTTGACGCAACAGGCAAGCGTGTTTCGTAATCTTAGCGTTCGAGATAATATTTTGCTGGTTTTGGAACAAACGGACATTCCTCGCCCCGCACGACCAATTCGGCTTCAGCAGTTGCTCAGAGAATTTCGTTTGGAAAAGGTGGCAAATACCCTGAGTTCTTTAGTTTCTGGAGGAGAAAGAAGACGGACGGAATTAGCTAGGGCTTTAGCAGCAGGATTAGATGGACCAAAATATTTGTTACTGGACGAACCGTTTGCAGGGGTCGATCCCATTGCTGTGGCTGAAATACAGGAAATTATTGCCCGCTTGCGCGATCGCCAGATCGGGATTTTAATTACCGATCATAATTTTCGCGAAACCCTAGCAATTACCAACCGCGCCTATGTGATGCGAGACGGTCAAATTTTAGCCTCTGGTACGGCAGAAGAACTTTATAATAATCCTCTGGTCAAACAATATTATTTGGGGGACAAGTTTCGGCAGTAGGCGCGATCGTCTATCGAGTAGCATTTAAAACCAATTTTCAATATTGTGGCGATCAATACCAGTAAGGTGGGCAAACAGTAGCATCAGTCAATAAGGATTTAATCTTGTAGCTTATTGCCCACCAGTCAGCGAATTGTTCTGGCGGTGGGCATTAGCGAAATTATTCATTACGTTCGATTTACCTTTCAATGCCCACCCTACTAATCATTTTTCCCATAAATCGTGCCATCAGGCATAGTTGCACCGTCTAGTTTTGGAGGAAAAGCAAGGTCATAATCAGGAAGTTTAGCTCCCAATAAATTTGCTTTCCTAAGATCGGCTCTGAAAATTATAGCTCCTTGTAAATTAGCTCCAGATAAATTTGCTCTCTGTAAATCGGCTTCTTCCAGGTTAGCGTTAGTTAATTTAGTTCCGCTAAGATTAGCTCCTGCTAATTCTGCGCCACCAAGATCTGCGCCTGTAAGATCGAGATTGCTCAAGTCAGCGTTGATGCCATTTAGTTCGCAATCTATACAGTTTTTGGTTTCTATTAATTGCTGGTAATGATTGGGATTATAATAAATATCAAAATTTTCAGTGCCGTCACAAACAGCGTTTACTCGACCCGAACAGCTAGAGAGCGTAAAAGCAACGATGATTCCACCTGTTAAAGTTTTAAACCGCTTCAGACTTAGGATGAGAAACATAAATATTTTTACAAGTTCACAAAATTAACCACAATCCGACGCAAACCACGTCTTTTTGGCAGACTCATAATATAAATTTATGCTGTCAAAAATTTTCTTGTGGTAATTTTCAACTGAGGAAATGTAGCGGAAGCAATTACTTCGTCTTCAACAAAAATAGCTTTGAGATAGTTTCCCCGATCTAAAGTCATAACGGTTATTTTTTGCTCGATTGGATCGACAATCCAATATTCAGGTATTCCTTTATCGAGATATTCTGCTACTTTATCGATATAGTCCCTTGCGATTTGCTCTGCACCTGGACTGACAACTTCTACCGCCAGCAGCAAATTGTCTTCGATAACTGCGGAAGAATTTCGCCGATAACTTTGATAACTTTGCCAGACTTCACCGTCAATAACTGAAATATCGGGAATTCTCGATGAATTGATTCCCGTTCTAACTCCTACATCACCTTTAACTTTAATATCTAGCTTGTATTCAATCGCGATCGCTTTGAAACAGTCGGCAATAAAATCAATAATATCTGAATGTAAGAAACTTGCAGGAGGCATTTCTATTAGTTTTCCAGCAACCAGTTCATAACGGCGGTTTGTGCCATCGTCATAATTCAAATATTCCTCGAAGGTCAAGTTGTGGGGAATAGAAATTTTAACCATTTCTCTTGCTTAGAAAATTGGATTCGGTGGGCAGCACCAGAATAATCTGCTGCGATTATAAATTCCATCATACCCACTCCATAGCAATTCACTTTTCCAAAATCAAAGTTACTGGACCGTCATTTTCAATCTTCACGTCCATCATCGCGCCAAATTTGCCCGAAGCGATCGCTAAACCGCTTTGCTGAAGTTTGGTAACAAAGCGATCGTATAGGGGTTCGGCAAGATTGGGAGTAGCCGAACCACTAAAAGAAGGACGACGACCTTTACGACAGTCGCCATAGAGAGTAAATTGACTGACTACCAGAATTTCTCCCTGGATATCTACGATAGATTTGCTCCAGGGTTTGTCTGTGGTTTCATCCCGAAACAGGCGTAACTCCAAACATTTGCGAGTCATCCAGTCAAGTTCGGCTTCTGTATCGGTAGCGGAAATTCCTACCAGCAGATTTAATCCCCGACCTATTTGACTAATGATTTCACCGTCAATACTAACTGAAGACGATTTGACTCGCTGGAGAATAATACGCATTTACTTACCAAAACCTTTACCGCGATCGCCTGTTGGCAGACATACACAGTTTTCTATTTGTTCGCGCAGGGTTGTTTTATCGAGATTTTGTCCGATCAAAACTAGCTGGTTTTTTGGCTCGCCCTGCCATTCTTCGTCTTCTAAAGTAAATCGTTTTCCACTTAGATGAAACACATGACGTTTGGGACTTTCATCAAACCAGAGGATACCTTTGGCACGAAAGATGCTTTCTGGTAGTTGGTTGTCTAAGAAATACTGAAATTTGCGAATTGATAGAGGTTTGTCAAACTGAAAGGAAATAGAAGAAAAGCCGTCATTCTCTAAATGATGAGAATGGTCGTGGTCGTGGTGATGATGGTCATGGTCGTGGTGGTCGTGGTCATGTTCGTGTTCCGATGATTTTTCCTCGAAGTATTTATCAGATTCAAACAGACCGACACTTAAAATAAGAGGAAGAGATACCTGAGACTTTTGAGTACGCAGAATGCGAGCATCTTGTTTCATGTCTCTCAGTCTGACTTCTAAGGCATCCACATCCGCCTCATCTACCAAGTCAGTTTTGTTGAGAACAATCACATCACCATACTGAATTTGACTCTGTGCTGCTTGGCTATTAAACAAGTCCAGGCTAAAGTTAGAGCAGTCTACCATCGTAACGATAGAGTCGAGACGGGTCATGTCGCGCAATTCTGTTCCAAGAAAGGTTAAGGCAACGGGAAGCGGATCGGCTAACCCAGTTGTCTCTACTACCAAGTAGTCGATTTTTTCTCCTCGTTCGAGAATTTTATAAACAGCGTTGACTAGATCTTCGTTGATTGTGCAGCAAATACAGCCGTTGTTCAACTCAACCATACTTTCATCGGTGGAGACAATTAACTCGTTATCGATGCCAATTTCTCCAAACTCATTAACCAAGACTGCGGTTTTTAATCCTTCTTGATTGGTCAAAATATGGTTGAGCAAGGTAGTTTTACCACTACCGAGAAAACCAGTGATGATAGTTACGGGCAATCCTTTTTTAGTTTCGTCCATTGCTGCGGGTGCTTGTGTTTGTTCTACTGTTGTCATAACAATTGTTTATTCTTTCAGGAGGATCTATATTCTCAAAAATTGTCAGATTTAGATATATTATCTTTGTTTATTGTAGATATATTACTACTGGCTATGACCTGAATCTGAGGATTAATTAGCGATCGCAATACTCTGACAGTAGAGAAACTTCCCTTATACCATCAAGATCCATTCAATCGCATTTTAATTGCTCAAGCTACGAATGATCGCTCACAATGCAGTACATTTATTCTACATACAATCTTGGCGATTCTTTGTTTATCAAACTGCGAACCAACTCTGCTAACCTTTCCGCGCTGTCGGTAACCGCCAAAGTAGAAGCTTTTTTTGCCATATCTTGCAACTGTTCGGGCGATCGCAACCATTGGGATACCCGTTCTTGTAAGATTTCTGCCGTTAGGTCTGATTGTTGATATACTACTGCTGCCCCCGCATCATCAAATTCTTTGGCGTTATAGGTTTGATGGTCTTCGGCTGCATAGGGATAGGGAATCAATACCGCAGGAGTGCTGGTAAAAGCTAATTCCGTTAGCGTACCCGCCCCCGCCCGACTGACAGCCAAATCCGCTCGCTGTAATAATCCTGCCATGTTGTCGGAAAAAGGCAGAGAGATATAGTTGGGGTGTTTTAAACTATCTGCATCGGGGTCATTATTACCCGTCAGGTGAACTATGTATGCTCCCAAATCGAGCCAGGCTTCCGCAGCCTCCCGCACTAGTTTGTTTACTGCTACCGCCCCCTGTGAACCGCCTACAATTAGGATCATCACCGCTTCTTTGGGAATATTAAGATCTAAAGGCTGGGGAGTAAGAAACTGCGATCGCACTGGAGTACTAACATGAACGGTTTTGGTGTTGGGCAAATATCGTGCCGTTCCCGCAAAACCCAAAGCCACCGCATCACACCAACGACTGAGAAAGCGCGTCACCTTGCCAGGAATATAGTTAGACTCGTGAATAATCGCTGGTTTTTTTTGCAGTCGGGCAGCCAAAATTGCGGGGGCAGCTATATATCCCCCCGTAGTAAATACCGCATCGATCTGATGTTCTTTAATCAGTTTTTGAGTTTGAAAAACAGATGTAATCAAGCCCGAAGTAATCTTGAGAGTCTTGAGACTAAATTTTTGCTGAAATCCTTCTACCGAGATCGTGTTGAGAGGATAATCATTCGGTACGAGACTAGTTTCTAAACGATTTGCCGTTCCCAACCATTCAATGTCGTAGTCGGTTAGCTGTTGCGCCAAAGCGATCGCAGGAAATAAATGCCCTCCCGTACCGCTAGCTGCTATTAGTAAACGGGTTGATGATGCCACAGATTTTAACTCCCAGTTTTAACTAAGACTGAATGTATCTCATTTGAGTAAAAAACGGCTATTAAAGTTCGCTACTGTTTAACAAGATTCTGATGAGTCGCATTGTCATAAAATAAGGGTCGCTGTCGAACGACCCAGTAAAATATATCTATGCTGTTAAAATCCCAGTAATTAAGTAATTACGGTGGGTTCATCGCGTTGAGTATACTCTTTAATCTGAGCGATCTCTTGTGCCAGATCGATTAAAGGTTTTAAGGCTTCTTGAGTATCCTGGTTATGTTTACTCGCATCTGGTTCGTAACTTTCAATATATACCCTCAAAGTTGCCCCCTTAGTTCCCGTACCAGAAAGACGAAAGACAATCCGCGAACCATCGGTAAAGCCGATCCGAATACCCTGCTTGTTACTGACGCTACCGTCTACAGGATCTTCATAGCTAAAGTCGTCGGCATATTTTACTTCATAGTTGCCGTACTTTTTACCCGCCATGTCGCCTAGCATACCCCGCAGGCGTTCCATTAATTCTGTTGCCCGTTCTTTATCTACCTCTTCGTAGTCATGACGGGAATAATAGTTGCGTCCGTAGGTTTTCCAATGATCTTTGACGATCGCCTCTACCGACTCTCCTTTTACCGCTAGAATATTTAACCAAAACAACACTGCCCATAGTCCATCTTTTTCCCGAACGTGGTTGGAACCAGTACCAAAGCTTTCTTCTCCACAAAGAGTAGCCTTGTCAGCATCTAATAAGTTACCAAAGAACTTCCAGCCTGTAGGAGTTTCATAGCAGGAGATACCTAATTTATCTGCTACTCGATCTACTGCTTCAGAGGTAGGCATCGAACGCGCCACCCCAGATAAACCATCTTTATAGCCTGGTACTAAGGTTGCATTAGCCGTCAATACTGCCAGACTATCACTGGGAGTAACAAAGAAGTTGTTGCCCAAGATCATATTGCGATCGCCATCCCCATCAGAAGCTGCACCAAAATCGGGGGCATCTTGAGAAAACATAATCTCTACTAAGTCATGGGCATATACCAAGTTAGGATCGGGGTGTCCGCCACCAAAATCGGGTAATGGTTCGCCATTCATCACCGCATCCGATGCACCCAGGCGTTTTTCAAAAATATCTTGAGCATAAGGTCCCGTAACCGCGTGCATCGAATCAATACACATTTTGAAATCATTTTTGACTAGCTGACGGATTTTATCAAAGTCAAACAAAGTCTCCATCAGACGGGCATAGGGTTCGACAGGATCGATTACTTCGACGCTCATTTCTCCCAAGCGCGTCACCGTCAGTTTATCGAGGTTGATGTCGTCTGCTTCTAAGATCTTGTAGCTGTCAATATCTTTAGAACGAGCAAAGATCGCTTCAGTTACTTTCTCTGGCGCGGGTCCTCCACTAGTAATATTGTACTTAACTCCAAAGTCTCCTTCTGGTCCACCTGGATTGTGGCTGGCAGAAAGAATAATCCCGCCATAAGCCTTATACTGGCGAATAATCGCCGAAGCAGCAGGTGTAGACATAATTCCGCCTTTACCTACCAAAATACGCCCAATACCGTTAGCTGCTGCCATTTTCATGATGACTTGGATCGCTTCGCGGTTGTAGTAACGCCCGTCGCCACCTAAAACTATAGTTTGTCCTTCACAATCTTCTAAAGAATCGAAGATCGACTGCACAAAGTTTTCTAAATAGTGGGGTTTTTGAAAAGTAGTAACGGACTTACGCAGTCCAGATGTGCCAGGCTTTTGATCCGAAAAAGGAGTTGTGGAAACAGTACGTATGTTCATAAAAATATCTCAAAAATAGAGCTTTGATCGCGATTGATTTAAACTACATCTTCCTAACCGCACCACTATAAGGTACTGATATTGCTTGAGTGATAATTGGCGGTCTTTCGTCAACCCAGACACGCCGATCTAAGCAACAAACATTAGGAAAATCTAAGCTTAATTTTACAGGTCAGGCGGAACTCTCAGGTTATCAACTGCTACCAAAGTTCTTAACCTTACCAGAATTGCTGTACAGGCGATCGCACTCCATTAAATCCTAAGCTATGATGGGAAAATTCAATCACTTGAAAGTGCTGCGGAAAGCAAAGCCACGCAAGGTCTTATCGCGCTATTCAAATCCTGCGTTTAAAGGACTTATTACTTATTACTTATTACTTATTACTTATTACTTATTACTTATTACTTATTACTTATTACTTATTACTTATTACTTATTACTTCCTACTTCCTACTTCCTACTTTCATCTTCACGCCCCCCGACGGAGTAAAGGTAAAGCCCCGACGGGCAAATTTTATGGGGCGATCGTCGAGTAACTCTAACTCTACCTGGGACATAATAGTAGCCAAGACCAACTTCATTTCAAACAAGGCAAAGGCATAGCCCAAACAGCGACGATTACCACCGCCAAAAGGCAAGTACTCATAGGGTGAAAATTGCCGTTCGATAAATCTTTCTGGTTTAAATTTTTTGGGTTCGGGATAAATATCTTCTCGTTGATGTGTCAGATAGATTGAGGGAAGTAAAGATGTTCCAGGCTCAAGCTGATATCCCATCAGTTCAAAGGGCTGTTTTAATTGCCGTCCGACAAACACGACTACGGGATTTAGTCTAAGAGTTTCCGCTACTACTGCACTAAGATAGGGTAGCTGGGCAAGATCGGTAAATTCGGCATCTTGAGGTAAAGAATCTAATTCCGCTTGAAATTTATGCCCTACTTCAGGCAGGCGGTGTAGCCAATAAAATGACCAGGCTAGAGAACTGGCGGTAGTTTCATGTCCCGCAAACAGCATCGTCATCAGTTCATCCCGTATTTCTTCATCACTCAGGGGTTGACCGTCTTCATATCTGGCTTCGAGTAATAAACTGAGGATATCTTCTCCCAAAGCATCGGGATTATTTCTACGGCGATCGCATTCTGCCTGTAAAATTTCGTTGATCTGGCGTTTTTGCTGGAGAAACTTACCCCAGGGAGTCAATGCACCCACGTCTTTTTGTAACCAGGGGAAAAAGAGAAAAAACGAATTTAGCGGTGAGTTAAAGGTGTCTAATAAACCAACTATCGTGCGCTTGAGGCGATCGTATCTCTGTCCGCCCTCCAAACCAAAGATCGTCTGTAAAATAACCCGCAAGGAAATTTCTTGGGTATAGTCGCGAATGCAGATAGTTTGACCGACTTGCCACTGGGAAATAACCTCTTTGGTGATATCTACCATAGCTTGACCGTAGCTTTTCATCCTTTCTCCATGAAAGGGGGGCATCAATAGCTTACGCTGTCTTTTATGTTCGATGCCGTCTAGCAATACCAAAGATTTTTCGCCCAACAAAACTCGCACTGGTAGAGTAGATTGTTTTCCCACCTCAAACAAATCTGGATTGGCAGTAAAAACTTGCTCGATCGCCTGAGGATTGCTAAAAATTACGTAGGGAGGCAACAGGGAAGATTTGGGGGCGTAAAAAATCTCGCCATATTTGCGCTGGTATCTTTCTAACGTGCCGAACTGATCCAGCAAAGCTTGAACCATCCCGAAAATCGGCGGAGACTTAGAACCAGGAGGAAGTTGATTTTTCTTGGGTTCGGCAGAAGACGAGGCTGTAGTAGTCATAAAGTCCTCCTTGAGAATTTATTGTTTCGCTAAATCGCTGTTATCGATGTTTTTCTGCTTTAGTCTTGAGACGCGCATTAATATTATTTAACTGCATCCGATTATTTACGGGAGAACGGGGTGCAGGTAAGTCGGAATTGGGCCAATTATCCAAATCACTACAAACGCAATCTAGAGGTTGAATACCTACTTTAACCAGCGGTACGGGCATAGAACATACAGCGCAGTCATCTATACTCCAGGCAGAAGTAAGTAATTCTTCAATGGTGACGGTGTTACCTTCTAAATGGCAACCTTTACCGTTAATACTAATAATTTTCTGCCAACATTCTTCAAACTCCTTTGAGTAGCGATCGCCTTCAATAATTTTGGTCGGTAATAGTTCTGTTCCATCACGCCAAATTAGCTTTTTTCCTAATTGAAACCAGTGAGCAAGGTAGGTTTTAACTTTTGTTGCTGATGCCATGTATATCGCTCTTGTTGTCTGTTTGGAACTAAAATTCAATAATTTTTGGGTTTTTAGCTTTATCTAGCTGACGCTGAAAAGATATCTCTGACCGTTGGTCAATGTCTAGCGATTTGGTAATACTTACCGTAACCAGAAAAAAGTAAGAGTTTCCCAAGATATGTTTATTTCTTTAGTTACTATGATAAAAGCCAGACAGATGAAACTGACAATTCGTTAGCTAGATTTTATATTTACTCAAGGGTTCTCCTAAAACGCTAAGATTGAGGACATGACCTCCAGCCACAAGATAGGTGGCATCGGCAAGATTGCCAATGTGTCGGGATAAATTGCCCAAGCGATCGCGAAACAGTCTGCCCAAAGGATAAGCTGGTACTACTCCCCATCCCGTCTCTTCGCCGACTATAATAATTTCTGCTTTAGTTTTCTGTAAACTAGATAAAAACCAATCTTGCATTTGTTCCCATTCATCGCTGTTTAAGTCCAAAAAATTCGTTACCCAAGTGCCGATTGAATCAATCAACAAACATTGAGATAACTCAGCCTGTTTGATATAAGATGATAACTCTGTGGAGATTGCTAAGGTTTGCCAGTCTGAAGGTCGTCTTTGCTGATGTTTAATTATTTTTTCCTGCCACTCGCGATCGCGATCGTCAACTTGGGCTGTTGCCAAATAAACAACGGATTTGTTAGTTTTTGCAGCCAAGACTTCGGCAAATTCGCTTTTACCCGAACTAGATGCACCCGTAACTAAAGTAATTTTTGGAGTATTTGACATTCAAACTTGTTTATATTCATCGGCTAATCTTAGCTTTTACTAAGAATTGAGTTGGTAATGTGGTTTCTCAACCATGATAATGATTGAGATCGATAAAAAGTGTTATTCTACGGCTTTTATAGCTTAACTAATCGTAGATGATAATTTGACCAACAAACCGATATTAAGATTACTAGAGCCGTTGATATTTGCCTGCCCAACCAGATTACTAAAAAACCAGCACAACTGAAATAGTTGAGGAATAGCATTTTTGAACAGCAAAAGTCAAGATTTTTTCAGGGCGTTTTGACTAATTTGTTGTTTAAAACAACTTTCAACTCAAAATCAAAGGCAAACAAAGCAATAAAATAATCTGCCATCAAATCGACGATTGTTAACCGAGGACTAAATAATCTAAAATAAAAAATAGGACATTATTAAAATAAAACTAATAATTAAAAAAAATTGTGACAATCGAGAGAATTAACGGTATATTTTTTATAATGTCTATTAAGACTAACTAATATTATGTTTTGTTTGACATAAATTGGAGCAAAATTAAAATTAATTATGAGTGAAGCAGCCACCGCACCGTTAACAGGAAAAGCCTTACTTCAAAAAGTAAAAGAGTTATCTCATTTACCAAGGCGTGAAACAGCAAAAAAATGCGGATACTATACAACCACTAAAGATAAGCAAACCCGCGTAAACTTAACAGATTTTTATGACGCAGTACTTGCTGCCAAGGGAGTTCCTCTTGACCCCGAAGGTACAAAAGATGGTCGCGGACGCGAACCTACCTATCGAGTAAGCGTTCATAAAAATGGTCAAATTGTCATCGGTTCTACCTATACTCAGGCTATGGGATTAAAAGAAGGTGATAAGTTTGAAATCAAATTGGGCTATAAACATATTCACCTCAAACAGATCGATGGTGAAGAAAATGGTGCAGCAGAAAATTAATTATTTATTGACAAATAAGTTTTCTGACTAAAATCGCCGTTGTTAACCAAGGCGATTCACCGCTAGGCAAATTGTTCAAGATGTTAAACCCATCCTGGTTAAAAGTATTCGCTTTTTTTGGTATATGGGCTGTTATTTGGTTGCCAATCGCAGTGGTGATATCTCGATTTACTAACTGGCAACCAAATCAAACTTTGATACCTCAGCAAAAACTAGTTTTTCTAGCATCTCTTTATCTTCTCATACCTGTGGTAATAGGTTGGAAAATTAGAGTAGAATCTTTATCTTTTGCTAATCTCGGTTTGAGCCTAGCACCTAATATCATGATTTCCATACTATTAGGGCTAATTCTTGCGCTCACAAGTCTAATTAGGGCTTGCTGAAAAAGTCTGAGTAAAACATTAGTTCTCTTGGTGATTTATTCAACAAGCCAGTCATCATATTTAATAATTATCAATTAATGTTTAAAATATAATTTCTATTAATAACAAAGCTCT
>JADEXJ010000392.1 GCA_015207195.1 Pleurocapsales cyanobacterium LEGE 10410 | reverse complement strand
CTTAATACTTTGTCCAATAAAAGTAGATAGACTATAAGATAAACAGATTAATAAAATGATAGAAACCAGTCGGCGATCGCTAACTCTAGTAATTTCTAAATTATAGCCACCTTGCTTAAAATCGCGAAACATTTCTTCGATACCCATTCTTTTAGCATAGGCTGAAGTAGCAGCAGATAAGCTAGTTAAATTGGTTAAAATAAACCAAGTTTCTTTACTCCTGTTATCACGATAGTTTCTCTTCCATTTTGCTGCTAAATTAAACCCACTAAAACCTTTAGTTTTGGTAACTTTAACTCCATGATAATAAAGAGACATTCCTGGAGTCAAACCTAAATCGGATAATTGAACCCAAATTTGTTCTTCTAATTCCACATATTCGTTCTTTTTTAATCTTAGGCTGAGGTAAACCCTTTTCTTCTCTGATAACCATCTACCTAGCTCTACACCGCAAAATTCTCGGTCTCCTAAAACAATAACTTTATAATCTTTTAAAAGTTTTAATGATGGTGATAATACCTGTTGCTGTTGCGCCAAATTACTATTACCTTTTTTCGGTAACAGAGTAAAATATACAGGGATAGCTCGATGGTCATAAACTATACTTACCATTAATAAATTAATAGCTCGCCACTGGCTTCTGTCGAGTACAAGATACATCGCTTCTCCTTGATTCCATTCTTTTTTAATCCAAGACAGTAGAATGGGAAACCAGAGACTTTTGATATCAAATTGTTGGAGGTCTAAAAATCTTTGTATTCTTTTAACTCTACTCCTCAATTGGATAGGAACTGGAAAGCGACGTGCTAATTCTTCTAATTTTACTGTCTGCAAGTTTTGAAATAAATTAATCAGAATTAACAAGACTAGATACTGAGGATAACTAAACTGTTTCTGGAGGTGTTTGTTATATAATTCAGGAAGTTGAAGCATTGCGTTTTCAACAATTAAACTTATTGATAACAGTCTCTCATGTTTTGGGAGACTGGCTTTTTCAATTCCCCTCTCTGCTTACCTTTCAACTCTGTTGTCGCCCCCACAG
>JADEXJ010000144.1 GCA_015207195.1 Pleurocapsales cyanobacterium LEGE 10410 | reverse complement strand
AAAAAAGGTTATTGAGAATAGTCTCTCATCTTTTGGGAGACTACTTTACTCAATCTCACTTCTGGCTTGCTTTTGCCTCTCTTGTGTCGCCCCTACAGGCGAGAAACGGATTTAGTGCGGGAAATGTTTCGCATCGAAGAAAAACTAACTCCGCCAGATCCTCAAGAGATCGAACTATGTCGCATCCAGTTACGGTCAGAGGTTTTAGAATTAAGCAACCCCCAAAACCCGATATTTCCCCAACCGAACCAAATCGACTTACGCGATCGCCCTACTGCTGCCAATAAACCTCACAAAAGCGTCCGAGTTGCCCAGCTTGCCGAGTCTAATCCCCCAAATTTCAACTGGCAATATTTATCTCAGTCGATTGAGGCTTTATATCCTCAAATGTGTTGCGAGCAAGTTTTTAAAATCGATCTTGCCCAAGATAGCAAGGCGATCGCCGAGTGGGATTTACTTTGGCTGACGCAACAGCAGCTACATTCTCTCTCCCCAGCAGCCATAGAACGCCTTAATCAATGCCTAGCCTGGGGATGTACGGTTACTATCGAAATTTCCAGTCAAGAAACTGCGATTGCCGAACTAAGTGCGATCGAGCAGCAGTTAAAGTCTGCCCTTGCCGATGCCAAATCTTTAAAAGAATTTCCCGAAATTCCCCAGCAAATAGAAACCGAACTCCAAGCTTGTGAAGCCAAACTAACCGAACAGGTACGAGAAATAACCGCTACTATAGCCAACATTTTTCCGCAACTGCAACCCAAAACCCCAAGAGAGCCAAAGGGTATCTCTTTAACCAAAGATCTTGACGAAATTACCCAGCAGGTTGCCGAGTTTACCACAGAAATAGATCGATTAACCCAAGCCAATTCAGGAGCGATCGCCCAAAATCATCCCCTGAGAAATCAACCATTTTTATTTGCTCGTTTCCCCACTATTAACGAACAGCAGATCGAAGTTTTTAATTGGGGAGGAATTATCTTAATCATCGGCGATCTTTCCGCAGCCTGGGGATTGAATTCTAATCTTAATTTATCGAGAGAAACTATTCGCACCGCGCAAGAAATGGGAATAAACATATTACATTTTGCCTGGCAAAAACGCCATTTAGCCGAATTGATGCAGTAGGAAACTATAGGATTAGGCAATGAGTAATGAGTAATGAGTAATGAGTAATGAGTAATGAGTAATGAGTAATGAGTAATGAGTAATGAGTAATGAGTAATGAGTAAAATTTTTTATCGTCCTGGTGGCGGTGGGCATTAGGGAAATACTTCGTCACGTTCTAGATACCTTTTAATGCCCACCCTACATTCTCCCGATTCCCGACTCCCCCGAAACGGCAACCTAGACCATGAGGAAATTGATTGAAACGACTAAACTATGAAAAAATCGACCAAAAATCCCATAGATAAAATCGTTCGTCGTCTTCTGACTCGGCAAGTTCGTCCTGTTTTTAGCCTAATTCGTCGTTTTAGGTATCGTATGGTTTACGGAGTTTATCGCTATCTACCTCGGTCAATCCGCTCTAGTATGCCCAGTCTGGGTAAAGCTGCTCGTGATTATGCTCGACAAAAGTTAGAAGAACGCAGGGCAAGAACCAAGCAAATTGAACCTCAAACAGAACAATTAGAACCACAGCCAAACCGCGATCGCTTTTTACCTCGAACCAGTACTAATTACGATCGCTATAATTGTCGATCGCGAGATCCTTTAACCTGTATTTCTGCTACCCAGTCAGGAGAAAATGACTTACAGACAAGGCATTGTTTGCAGTGTGGTTTTCCCGCAGCTTTACTCGCTGGTAATGAAATCATCGGACAACGGGGCAGATATCGTATTATTTCTTATCTAGGTAGTCGAGGTAGGGGCAGAATTTACCTGGGAATGCAGGTGGATAACGATCGCCTGGTAACTATTAAAGAGTATTTGTTACCCCATCGGCATTTTAATCATGAGGAAAAACGCCATATCCACAATGCTTTTAAAAATCAAGGAACGATCGGGTTTATCGATGGTCAAAAAGACTTTCGATTGTTAATCGACGCAGACGTTATTAGTCCCCCTCCTCAAGAAAAATTTAGAGAAACGACTAGAGATCCCGAACGCTGTTATTTAGTAACTCAGGGCGATCGCGATCGCCTTACTACCCTCAGATCTTATTTGAGCGAACGGGGTGCTATGTCGGCTGCTGAAGTCTGTCAGGTACTCAATCTGGTGTTGCAGTCGTTAGAATCTCTCCACAACCAGAAGTTTCGCTTGCCCACTGGTAAAATTAATTCTCAGATCGCCCACGGCAATCTTAGTTTAGAAAGTATTTTAATTGCTGTCGATTCCCGTCCCTATTTAGAACCAGCCCAATTTAAAATTTACCTAACGGATTTAGCTCTTTGGGAAAATTTATTTATTCCGCCACCCAGAACGCCTCAGATATACAGCACCGATCGCGATTTAATTGCTTTAGGATACGTGGGATTTTATTTATTGATGGGAAGAACCGTAGACGAAAATGGCTATCCCCTCAGTCCCTACGATCGCCTTTATTGGGCAAATATCGACCCCAAATTACAACAATACATCTATCGCTTATTAGAGATAGAAACCCCGTTTAAAAACGCTTTTACTGCCCGTCAGACATTACTCAAGCTACAGCTAAAATCAGCACCACCCGCGCCATTAACTATACCTGAAGTCTCTCAGTCAGATCGCCAAAGAAAACTCCCCTGGCGATCGCTTTTAGTTTTGTTTCTGGCGTTACTTCTAGGAGGACTAAGTTACTGGTGGTGGCAGCTACAACGTCCGTCGAGGATGGCGATTGCTCAAGAACCCGCTATCTGCTGTATTTCCGATTTGGCGGGGATTCCCCAAGGAACGTTTGAGTATACGGCGGAACGTAATGGCATTTGGCACTATGTCTGGCAGCAAAAGAATTTAATTTTAAAAAACATCTCTTTAAAAACTAAGCTGGCAGCCAAAACGCCAGAGTTTGAATTAAAATATCGACCCCTAGATAGCGAAGCAGCAGCGATCGAGAGCATTACCAGCAAACAAGCAGATTTCGCTGTAGTTAGCTCGGTTAACGATTTAAATAACAACCTAACAGCAGAAACTTTCGCCTACGACGGGTTAGTATTTTTCATCGCATTTAGCCAAGATCGCCACAGCCAAGACTTACTAAATTCCCTCGACGGAAAAATTAGCCTCGAACAGCTACAGCAGCTATACACGGGACAAATTACTAACTGGCAGCAGTTAGGGGCAGCAGATCTCCCCGTAAAACTTTACGCACCAGATTCCGATTCGGCGATCGCCCTATTCGAGGAACAGGTGTTGAGCGATCGCGGACAGGTAACAACCTTTCGCAGTCTCCTATCTGAAGATAATTTGACTGGCTCGATTACCCGCCTGCCCATCCTACCCATGCTACGTCAAATCCTACCCGAATTTGAAAACGAACGGGTTGCTAGTATTGGATTTGGTTCTCTGGCGAGAGTGTTCAATCAATGTTCCGTCTATCCCCTGGCTATTGTTAACGAAGATGGTAACGCGATCCAGCCACTAATACAAAGCAACCTCGAACCTATAAATCCTCAACTAGACCTCTGCAAAGAAAAAGGCAGCTATCTTCGCGATCGCTCTGCATTTCAAACCAACCGCTATCCCCTAACCTATCCCCTAGCGGTAGTCTATCCACGAGATAACAGCCTGACTCCCGCAGGTAAGAAATTTGCCGAAATTCTCAAAACCGATGAGGCACAGGAATTACTCGGTAAGACGGGATTAATTCCCCTTGATTGATGGATAGGAAAGCTTGTAGTGGATTGACACAGCTAAAATAGTGCAATAGATGGGCGGGAAAAACCAGGACTATCTGCTACATCTCAAAAACCCAATCATTTGTTGGTAAGCAAGCAAATCATCTGCGTTCATCTTCTTGATGCAGTCGCTCTAAGAAGGAAACCTTCAAGACCGCGCTGCATCGCTGTGTTTATCTGCGCGATATCCGAAGGTGTATCCTTTAGGACGCGGAGCTAGTCCTTTAGGGGACAATTCTAATGCCTCAAATTAGCTATGCCAATCCAGTAGGGTGGGTTAACGGCAGTGAGCATTTACAGAGCGATCTTCAAGCTTATTCAACCGATCGCTAAACATAAGGTGGGCAATATCGAGCTGATTCATGCTGTAGTTTTAATTCCTCAAATTGCCCACCCTACCAACTCCGAACTCAAAAACATTATACTTTTGGCTAGTATGCGTTTTGCTGATTGCTTAATTAAGCTGACTTCGTCAGAGAGACCCCGCCGTAAAACGACGGGGCTTCCTCTGACTTCGTGAATATACAGAATTAAACAGGCGATCGCGTTTAACTATTGTGACTTCAAACAATCATTCCTGGCATCCGATAGGTACTTTGTCTAATCCTGCTGGTTTTCTCGCTCCTGCTAAAGTTCAGACTAATTTGAAAGAGTCGGATTTTCAAGAGCTTTCTCAAGCTGCTAGCGAAATCCTCAAAAATCCCCTATCAGTGAGGCAAATAGCCGACAGGGTATACCGACTGATGCAGGAGGATTTACGCCTCCAGAGCGATCGCAGTGGCTATCGAGGATGGCGGTAAATGTGGAATTTAAACTACTGGGTATTTAATTCTCAGATGAATGTGCTGCAACAACAGCTACAGGTGGCGCAGCAACGGTTAAGTCAGGAGCAAATCGCTAGAGAGCAAGAAGCTCAAGCGATCCAGCAACAGCTAATTCGAGAACAGGCGATCCGACAGCAGCTAGAAGCGGAACTGGCTCAACTCAAGTCAGTTTACGAGCGAGAGGCAAATATTAATAGCTCTACCAATCGCAATAACTATATTACGGGCAATCGTTTTTATATTGAAATGGAAAGCACCCTCACTGCTTCTTTTTCTGAATGTTCTGGCTTTGGGGTCAATCTCAAAAAAGAAGCTTATCTAGAAGGTGGTGTCAACGATCTGCAAAGAATTGTCGTGGGACACGCCGAGTTTGACGATATTACCCTCAAGCGAGGGATGAGCGATAGTCAAACTTTCTGGAATTGGATTACTAATACTCTTACTAGCCTAGAAAAAGAACGGCGCAACGTTAATATTGTCTTATTCAATCAGGCAGGGGAAACGATGCAGTGTTGGACGCTGATCGGTTCGATTCCCATTAGCTGGAAAGCACCAGCTTTTCAGGCAGATAGTAGTTCGATGGCAATTGAAGAATTGACTCTGGCTTATGAAGGACTACAGCTTACCCAAACTAGCGGTGCGGGGGCAAGTATCGTCCAAAGAGATGATAGCGGTTTCTTCGCACCAAATTAATATCAATAGAAATAACTTCAGCAATATTTATCGCTAATTCTTAACTTAAGTAGCTAGGCAGAATTAAATATAAAATCAAAAAATCGAGGAATAAACTCAGAATTAACTATTTTGCAGCAACTAACAACTAACAACTAACAACTAACCATTTTCTAGTTAATTTAATCCACCCACTCATATGCAAGTCAATCGTCGTCATTTTTTAATGTTTATCGGTGCTACCGCTGGTTCTCTCGCTTCGGGCTGGTATCCGCAGCAGCCAGGAGAATCTTCGGCTATGGCACAAGCTAATATAATACCAACGAGCAACAATTTTGGTTCGAGCTTTCAACCAGTAAAAGTTTCCATTCCCCTAGCAGTAGATAACCTGACTATTGCCCAACAGATCGAACAATACGCCAGTTATGAAGTCAAGGACGATCTAGTGTTGCCAGAAGGTTTTACCTACGATCTGATTGCAGCCTGGGGCGATCGCGTCGGAGATTCCCGTTTTGGCTACAACAATGACTATCTATCTTTAGTCGAGACTGCACCTGACGAAGGTTATCTAAGCGTCAACTTTGAATACATCAGTGGTGCAACCTGGATGCAAACCTATCAGGGGGTAGTTGGCAATCAACTTCCCTTTGCCGAGTTAATTGCGATCGCCGAACCGAACGAAGGAGAAATTGATGCGTTTAATTTGGAGGACGACGAACTCAAAGCGAAGATCGAGCGGGTTTCCCAGGAAGGCTTAATCGACCAAGGAATCGGCGTAATTTCGGTCAAACGTAACCCAGAGGGTAAATGGGAACGGACTTATTCTGATGCAGACCGTCGTATTACGGGCATTTCTGGTTCAGACGATCCCCAGCGAACCCTTAAGTCTACTGGTGCTGCGGTGGCAGTGTTTACCAAGCCTAACAAACTAGGTTACGAAGATCGTCTGGGCGATCGCATTATCGGTACGTTTCAAAACTGTGCGGGGGGAACTACTCCTTGGGGAACGGTACTTAGCGCGGAGGAGAATTATCAGTTTCAAGTACCCGAACCCGTAATGGCAGACGGTTCTGCTTTTCCTCCCGCAGCTAAACCATTTGATATTACCGATAAAAAGCTCGGTGGTTGTGCCAACGTTTTTGGTCTGGCGGGGAATAAATACGGCTGGATGGTAGAAATCGACCCTGCTAACCCCGACGATTATGGCACCAAACATACCTGGTTGGGACGCTATCGCCATGAGGCTTTTGGGATTCGTGCCGAAGCTGGTAAAAACCTCGCGGTTTATTCTGGATGCGATCGCCGTGGCGGTCATCTCTACAAGTTTGTCAGCAGCCAAAAAGTTTTCGACCCCAAAGATAAATCTAACTCCCGTCTGTTTGAATTGGGAATACTTTATGGAGCAAAATTGAATCCCGATGGTACTGGTAAATGGATTCCCCTCAGTCCTCAAACCCCGCTCGACCCCGTATTACCCAGTCAGGTGGTAGGGGGAATGGTAATCTTGCCAGAGAGCGATCGCGCAAAGGGTGGGGTGATGAAAGTAAGCAGCGACGAGCAATTGCAGCCTCTGATCGAACAATATCGAACTTTAGAAGATTTGTATCGCGGTGATAGCTATCGCCAAACCCAAGGAGCAATTTTAATCGACGCTCACTATGCAGCCAGCGCGGTTGGAGTTACCTGTACTGCTCGTCCAGAAGATACGATTGTTAACGACGAGGGTACGCTGTTTATCGCCTTTACTTCGGGTTCTACGGGTAAAGATGGGGGACCCGATAAGGAAATCTTTGTCGCACCCGATGGGGAACCTGGTTACGAATACGGCTGGATTATGAAGCTAGAAGAAGAAGACAGCGATCCTGCTTCCCTTAACTTCACCTGGAGTATGTTAGCAACAGGGGGAGAAGTAGCTCAAGGTGGTGATGGCTTTGCCAATCCCGATAATCTTACCTTAGACAAGGCAGGAAACCTCTGGATGGTCACGGATACGTCTACCAGCAAGCAAAACAATGCCGTTCCTACTCGAACTAAAGATGGGAAAACATTATCAGAAAGTAAGCTGTCGGGAGTCTTTGGTAACAATTCCCTGTGGTACATCCCTTTAGGGGGAGATAAGGCGGGACAAGTCTATCCTTTCGCGATCGGTCCAATGGAGTGTGAATGTACTGGCTTAACTTTTAATGCCGATAACAGCAACTTGTTTTTATCGATTCAGCATCCAGGAGAAGCCAATGGCATCCGTCAAAATATGGCAGAGGAAACTAGAGAATTTGAGCTGCTGGCGACAGACGGCACGACTTTTGACCAGCAACGCCGAGTTCCCATCGGTTCAAATTGGCCCAGTGGCGCGATCGATAGTCCTCCTCTGCCTGGGGTAGTAGTAATTCGCAAAATCGATGGGAAAGAAATAGCTGAAGATTTGCTCGATTAATTTTAATTAATTTGTTGTTTTTTATTTAAGAAAGATAATTAATCCTATTTTTCTTCTGTTAATACTTTTTTACTTTTATAGTTTTTCTTAAATGAGCAATCTTGCCAACAATAAAATTAATTCTCATAACTTGCCTTCGGATAACTTGGGAGTCAACAATCCTTTAAGCTCGCCAATACCTTTAGGACAGTCTTTTATTTCTCCTAAATTTATCGAACCTTTAGGTACAAGACCGATAACTAAATTTAATCGTGGCTTTCTAGGAAATAATGACTATTTAATTCAAAATCAGTCAATGCGATCGCTTGATGCTAATCGCAGTTCTCTAGTGTCGAATGTCGATTCTATAATTTCTCAAACAACTAAATCTCAATCTCAATATTTAGCCGATTTTGGTGTTTCTGCTAGATTAAAACCTCAAGTAAGCAGAGAAACTAAAACTAACAAATCACCAAAAAACTATAGTGAAAGTTCAGAAAAGATTGCCGACCATAATATCGAACCACAACAAATTCAAAAGCAAGAAGATTATCCAGTCGAGCGAGCAAAATTAGATAATTTAAATTCAGCATTGCCAGATGCCCCTTCATTTCTGGCAGGCGATCGCCTTCAACAGCAACCAGATAATAATGAACCTTTTGGTAATAGTGACTCTAGTATAGAGCAGGCAGATACGATTGAAAATAATTTACAACTAGCTAAAAACGATTCATTACCAAATTCAAGCGATCTCCCTCAACAGCAATCAGATAATAACAACTTTATTAGTAATAGCAACTCTAACGTAGAACATCAAAGCGATCGCAATTATAGAGATAATGAGCCAAACATTTTTAGAGTGATCGACCCTACTATAAAACTATCTGAAAACAAATTAAATCGAGAGTCAAAGCAAACAAAAATAAATTCTTTTATTCAACAAAAAAGTAGCTTACAAGACAAAGATAATTCCATTAGTTCCACTGCACCAAATCAACAATCGACTAATTCTGAAACTAAAATATCCGAACCAGATGCGATCGAGCAAAGCGATGCGATCGCTACCTCATCTCCAGAAAATGTATCGGCAGAAATTCAAAGGCAAAATGAAGTAGCTTCAACTCAATCCCACACATCGGAAACAAACGAGTCAACTACAGACAATTTAGCTTTTAAGATACAAAGACAAGAAAATAATATTTCTCAGTCTCATAAGTCCGATTTTGCTGGCGCAGAAGAACCGAGCAATCTATCTCAAATTGCTCAAGAAAGCGTTTCTCTCAAGCCGAAGAATACTAATACTAAATCTCAATCCAACCAAATTAGTTCCAATAATTCAAATATAGATCTTAAATCTTATTCTAAAGCAACACCAAATCCATCAGAAACAACTATTAAAAATACTCAAGCCAGAGCTAGTATTTCACAACCCAAAGTTCAACCACAAAGTTTGGAGACTACTCAGCTCAATGCTTCAAATACTGAAGCAATTTCTGCACCCAAAAGGCGATCGCAGCAAATAGATTCATCAAATAGCGATCTCGATCCAGAATCAAATTCCCAACCGAGCAATCTATCTTCTCCAATTCAGCGAGACGTAGTTTCTACTGCACCATCTCAAGGGGAAGTTAACAAGTCACAGACAACTTCTATAAATACTTCTCGGAACAAAATTCAAAACCAAAATCCCCCCTCCAAGTCTATTCAACCCAAATTTCCATCGAAGGCAATTTCTACCGAAGTTTCAGAATCGGTTACTCCACCGTCTGGATCGGATCGAGAAATAATCTCACCTCAGACTTCCACCAGCCAATCTAATCAGAATACGGTTAATTTAATTCAGAATGATCTAACCACAACTCCTGCACCCACTCAAGCTAAAACTTCTCCAGATCGGGCTATTGATTCTATCAACTCTGCTAGTTCGACAACCGACAATTCTGTCTCAATTCAAAAATCCGACATCAGCCAATTCCCTAATAACTCTAATAGCGAGATTCACAAAGATCCTCTTTCCTCTCAGTCTACTGAACCACAAATCGTCACAGAGATCGCGGAGTCCAAAGCCAAAACCTCAGACGATCGAGCTAAAATTCAAGCAAAACTAGCAGATTTATCTACGGTTTCAATTGATAATACACCTCAATTAATTGCTACCGATACTCAATCCGAACTCTCGGATAACTCGACTCTAACTTCCCCACCAATCCAAAGGCAACCAGATTCACCTCAATCTACTGCTGCACTCGGTAAACAAGCCTCTAATAGCTCAACTAACTCGACTTCAGTTGATTCTCCTGCAATACAAACCACATCCGAGCGAGATAATACACCAACAGCAGTTCAAAGAGACAATATTTGTCCGTCTGACGAAAAGATCGCTTTAGAAAACTCTACCAATTCAGTTTCCAAGACAACTCAAATACAACCTCAGAATATAGATACGCCCAATCCTTCTATCAATGGATCGCTTGCATCTACTCAATCACAAACTTCTGAATCCCATAAAAATAGTGTTGCATCTGGAGATAAAGTTCAGAGAGAAAGCGTTTCTGATGAGCCAATTCAACTCCAAGCCAGTTCAGATGCGATCGCTTCTAATAACTCTGCTAACTTAGTAACTGATAGTCCTATTTCTGCTTCAATTCAAAATTCGGCTTTTCACGCACCGTCTAATACTTCCAATAGCAATATTCAAAGAAATACTTCTTCTTCTGAGTCTATTCAACCACCAGTCGTAACAGAGATTGCTAAGTCCAAAGCTAAAACTTCAGACGATCGAGCTGAAATTCAAACAAAGCCAGCAAATTCGTCTACGGTTTCAACTGATAATGCACCTCAATCAATTGCTACCGATACTCAATCCGAACTCTCGGATAATTCGTCTTTAAATAGTTCTTCCCCACCAATCCAAAGACAACGATCGGATTTACCTCAATCTACGGCTGCACCCAGTCAACTTCAAACCTCCAATGGCTTAACTAACTCGACTTCAGTTGATTCTCCTGCTATACAGACTACATCCGAGCGGAATAACATACCAACAGCAGTTCAGAAAGAAACTGTCGAGCCGACATCTAATTCATCAGAGATCGCACCAGAAAACCCAACTGATTCCACCACCAACAACACTTCACAGCTTCAAAGAAAACTCGAACCGCCAGCTTTAGAGGATACTTCCCCATCTATTTCTACAACTCCTCAATCCCAAGTTACAGACATTGCTGATGCTAATGCAACTTTTAATACAGCTCGCATACAACCTCAGAACCTAGATTCTCCCAGTTCTCTAGATAAATCTCAGACTTCTGAGTCGAGTAAAAATCTTGTTGTTTCTGAGAGTAAAGTTCAGAGAAAAAGCGTTTCTAATGAGCCAATCCAACCCCAAGCCAATTCAGATGCGATCGCTTCTGATGACTCTGCTAGTTTAGTAAGCGATAGCCCTATTTCTACTTCGATTCAAAAACAACCGCAGATCGCTGAATCGTCTAATAGTTTTAATAGCGATATTCAAAGAAATACTCCTTCCTCTGAGTTTATTCAACCACAAGTCGTAACAGAGATTGCTAAGTCCAAAGCTATAACTCCAGAAAATCAAACTGAAATTCAAGCAAAGCCAGCAGATTCATCTACGGTTTCAACTGATAATGTACCTCAATCAATTGCTACCGATACTCAATCCGAACTCTCGGATAATTCGTCTTTAAATAGTTCTTCCCCACCAATCCAAAGACAACCAGATTCACCTCAATCTACTGCTGCACCCAGTCAACTTCAAACCTCCAATGGCTTAACTAACTCGACTTCAGTTGATTCTCCTGCTATACAGACTACATCCGAGCGAGATAATACAGCAGTTCAAAGAGAAACTATCAATCCGTCTCCGTCTGTCGAGCCGACATCTAGTTCATCAGAGATCGCACCAGAAAACCCAACTGATTCCACGACAAGCACCACTCCACAGCTTCAAAGACAACTCGAACCTCCAGCTTTAAAGGATACCCCATCTATTTCTACAGCTTCTCAATCCCAAGTTACAGACACTGCTGATGTTAATGCAACTACAGCTCACATACAACCTCAGAACCTAGATTCTCCCAGTTCTCTAAATAAATCTCAGACTTCTGAGTCAAGTAAAAATTCTCTTGTTTCTGAGAGTAAAGTTCAAAAGAAAAGTTCTAACGAGTCAATTCAACCCCAAGCTAATTTAGATGCGATTGAGAGTACAAGTCAGAAATCATCTGAAACTCAGATCTCACGTTCGCCAAATAACACTTTAAAAGATGCGACTAGTTCAAAGGCGCAAGTAGATCGAGTTCGATTACACAAAGATGAATCGGCATCAATACAGCCCAAGATTTTTCAATCAGATGCGATCGCCGATGACTCTGCTGGTTCGAGATCTAATGAAGCTCTTTCTGCTTCCGTTTCCGAACCAACGAAGATAACCGAACCGTCTGAGTCTTCTCATACCGATGTCCAAAGAGAGGCGATCGACTCTACGCCTATCGAAGAATTTAAAGCTTCAGAGACATCTTCAAATAATTCTTTTCGGGAAATACAACGAGAAACAGATTTATCAGCACCAAAATCGCAAAACACTATTGATTTTGCATCTATCGATTCAGCCAAGGCAAACATTAAAGATACTTCTATTCCCAAGCAAGTTCCTAACGCGATCGCTCCAGAAAATTCAACCAATTCTGTGACAAATGGTTCTGTTTCGATTCAAAAATCGGAGATCGAACAATCTCCTAGCATTTTCAATTCCGATATTCAAAGAAACAAAAGAGATACTTTTTCCTCTAAATCTATTCAACCTAAAACCGAAACTAAACCGATCGCTTCAAATAGTTCAAACGATAATAATACCAATCCATCAAGAATCGACAGAGAGAATCTGGATTTACTAACAAGTTCGGATTCTGATTTTGTTTATTCCGAGCGATCTTCGACAACAATACAGCGAGACAGTATTTCCCGCGATCGCGTAGCGTCCGATCAAGATAATCCGAGCCAAACTACCTCACAAATTACAGAGAATTCCGATCTTGGCGCAACCCCTGTAAAAAGAACTCCAAAACCCGCTTCCAAATCGGAAATTCAAAAACAAGCGATCGATTCTGCTCAAACACAATCTATTCCTAATGGCGAAGATTTCCCCAGTCAAATACAGAGAGCAATCTCTAGAACAGATACGGATCTGCAAAACAACTCAAGATCGACTACCTCATTACAAAGAGAAACAATTACTTCAATTAATCCGCTAAATTTTGAGTTGGCAGCAGAGGAAAATACTTTTGCTTCCGAACCTACCAGAACTCAAGCCACAGCAGACAAGACGAGTAGTTGGAAAAATTGCACCGAACCCGCAATTCAGAAAGCGGATTTATCTCAAGCATCAAACGACAATAAACCGATTCAAAATAACAATAGCGATCGCATCTTCAGAGAGATAATTTCTCATCGGGCGACTGGGCGTAGCCTAGACTTGGCAAACGCTTCTAATAACTCAACCGAGTCTAATGCTACATCTTCTGAGAAGATTCAAAGAGATACCAGTACATTATCAAACAAGCCAGCTTCACCAGCAAAAGAGAAAAAGTCCACTGACTCGATTGATACCAATTTAACCAGTCACATACAGACAAGAGGTTTATCTGAGTCTATACAACCCGATCCTATTGATTCCAAGGCGATCGCTGTCGATCGTTTAGATGCTAATAATTCTGACTTACAAAGGCAAACCAATAACAAGCGATCTCTAGAATCTTCTGCTTCCCCACCAGATAATACTTTAGACGAAGTAAACGCCAGCTCTCCATCTTTTCCAATTCAGCAGGAGCATGATTCGGATTCGATACGAGCAAAATCTGAATCTCAGGCGATCGCCGAAGACATGACTGCGCCAGTCGTTGCTGATAATTTAACTAATGTTGACTCATCTACTCAAATACAAACAGAGATCGCTGATACATCCTCAAACAAGCCAGCTTCACCACCAAAGATCGAGAAATCTATCAACTCGACTGATGCTAATTCAACTAGTCAAATACAAACAAAACAAAATTCAGCCGATGCGATCGCCAGTCGAACTAACCCTAAGAAATCGATGATCGAGATTCAGCGAGATACTACTACGTCTCCATCTGCTGATGCGAAAGAGTTTTCTGCTGAGAATTCGACTAAAAATACTTCTCAATCGATACTAAGCCCACAACCAAATTCATCTCTAGCACCATCCAACTTCCCCCAGCCAGAAATTCAACGAGATGCTGTTTCCTCATCAACCGATACTAATTTTAACGATTTAAATTCTCCAGTTAACTCAAATGACTTAACTCCTGCTGCATCTTCTGACAACATTCAAAGAGACACCAGTACATCATCAAGTAACTCGATTTCTCAAACAGAAGCGATCGCTTCTAGTTCCTCAACAGAGCAAAATCAATCTATACAAATACCAGCACCAACTGTTGCTTCCAACTCTAAACCCGAAGCTGTTAATTCCACCTCGGCAGCTAATAATTTACCTTTAGTCCAAAATCAACAATTAGAGATAGCTAAAACATTAAACGAGCCTCAAACAGAACAATCGGCTACTGTTGATAAGATTCAAAAATCTCCTGCATCTGAACCTACTCAACCTAAAATTACCGATTCCCAAGCGACTTCACCCCGCAATTCAAATAATAATTTATCTAATCCGATACAAAGAGAAAATATTGGCTCGGAATCTATTCAATCTCGATCTAACGATCTAGGTAACTCAACGACTACTTCATTACCGATTCAGAAAAAGCCTAATGACTCTGCCAAAAGCGATCGCCTTAAACCCAATCCTGCTTCAAAGATTCAAAGACAAAGCAGCGAGCGATCGCCATTACTTGATTCAGATTCTCGAAAAAGAGAACCAACGGTCAGAGAATTATTACAGACAAAAGCTAATAATAAGACTGCTGGCAATATTCAAAAACTTACAACGATCGAGCCTTTAAATCATCATTTGCAAACCAAGAATAGATCGACTAAAAATATTGAATACTCAAAAGTAGCAACTCAAAACAAATCTATAAATCATTCTGTTATCAATAGGACGAATTTAGAAAAGCCGTCTACCAATAAGTCATCTGCTCTAAATTTAAAGCAAAATAATATCTTTCAGTCTCAGAAAGTTAATAGAGCGAATAATTTAGCTTCTTCTTTCAGCTTTGATAGCAGCAAGCCAATACAAAGAAAAGATCACACGGTAGATACTCCTAATTCTTGGTCGAACATTGAGGATTTAATCTCCCAAACAAATGCTACTCAACAACAGCCAATACAAAGAAAAAGCGATCGCCTACCAACATCAAACCCAGCTAAACCTAAAGAGAACTGGACGGTACAAAAATCTGCCTTCCTGCCTCCTGGCGTGTGGCAAGGTAGTGACGGTGTAACTAGTTTAAACTTTATGGGACAGCCCCAGGATGTCGATCGCAAGGCTCGTCAAAATATTGAAGCCAGAACCAAATTAAAAGAAGCAGCTTCCAATCTTTCGGGTAAAATCTTGCCTCCCATCAAAAGCGAGGAAATCAAAGGAGATGGGATCGAAACTTATCCTGTAGTAACGGTTAGTACATCAAGTGAGGATACAGATACCTCAGAGGCAGTAACTGAAGATAAACAACATGCTCATAGCATAGATATTTTAGCCAGGGAGGTATACAGTTTGCTCAGACAGCAGTTAGAAGTCGAACGAGAACGTCAGGGAGATTCTTATCGACGATTTGGTTAACAACGAGTAATTTAGTTTAGTTATTAGGAGAAAAATATGGGAGCTTTAACTAGTTTTTTGAGCAGTCAAGTTACTTCGGAAGCACTGCGGGGGCGACACAAACAATCACAGAGCTTGCTGAATCAAGGATTTAGCCCTCATACCCTGGCGATAATAATCATTTTTGGCAGTGGAAAAACGGAGCAACTCTCGAACAACATCTTGGAAAAAT
>JADEXJ010000143.1 GCA_015207195.1 Pleurocapsales cyanobacterium LEGE 10410 | reverse complement strand
TTCAGGAAGTTGAAGCATTGCGTTTTCAACAATTAAACTTATTGATAACAGTCTCTCATGTTTTGGGAGACTGGCTTTTTCAATTCCCCTCTCTGCTTACCTTTCAACTCTGTTGTCGCCCCCACAGGCATATTAGAAAAGTCCACAGATAAACACAGATAAACACAGATGGTTTATTTGCTTTCCCTTTAATTTTTAGTTCTCGATTGGTATAGATAAAGATCTTACTGTTTGATTATTTATTGCACTATTTGAGGTTTGACACCCCACTACGAGTTTATTATTCTTGTCCAAGATAATTTTTGTCTCGCTTCATCCCAATGCCAACGTAGAAAATTAGCTGGTTGTCCAACGCCAATGCCAGGTAAGCCGATCGCTTTTCTGGGAGATTTGGTTGCCATGGCGATCGCTTGTTCCACATCGCAACCCCACTTAACTAGATTCTCTACACCCACGAGTAAAGGTAAAGTCGTACCCGATAATGTACCGTCGGCTAATCTTGCCGTACCTTTGGTAACCGTAATTTTTCTCTCATCCCAGGGATAAACCCCGTCGGGTAAGCCAATGGGGGATAAGGCATCGCTGACTAAAAAGATCCCGCGATCGTAATCGCTGGCTTTGAGAATAATTTCTAACATGGTCGGACTAACGTGGTTGCCATCGGCGATTAAACCACAGTAAACATTGGGATTGACAATAGCTTCACCTAACAATCCTGGTTGGCGATGATGCAGGCTGGGCATGGCATTAAACGCATGAGTTACCATCGACGCACCGCGATCAAATGCTTGTTTTGCGACCGTAGCCGTAGCTTGGGAATGTCCCAAACTGACGATAATATTTCTGTCTCGTAAATAGGTAATTGCCGTGCCGTCACTATCTAATTCTGGTGCCAGAGTTACAACTGTAACTATTTGGCTATATTCGCCCAAAACCCGCTCAATATTTTCAATAGTTAGAGGTAAAAGATGTTGTTCTGGATGCGCGCCTCGCTTTTGGTAGTTTAAAAATGGTCCTTCTAAATGTACTCCTAAAACTTTTGCTGTATTTTGTTTTTGAGTAGGGATAAATTCTGCTAGAGTAGCCAGCGATCGCTGTATTTTTGCTACTGTTGTAGTTACGATAGTCGGCAGAAAGCCATCGACACCCTGTTGCCATAGATAGTCGCAAATTTGCTGAAGTTTAGGCAAGTCGCCAGATTCTAAATCGGGAAAGGCTAAACCCAAACCGCCGTTGATTTGTAAGTCTATTCCTCCTAAAGATAACCAGTCTCCCGCTAGATCGATGCTGGAATCAGCAGAGTTTAGTTTTGGTGCAATCGCGATGATTTTCCCTGCTGCGATCGCCACTTGCTGTAAATCCCGATATCCTACAAGGCGAGCATTAATAATTAACCGATCTGCTGTCATGGTTAAAATACTGGTAATAGAGCAATTACGATCTCTTGCATCTAGACTATTACTTTAAACAAAAAATTTGTTAACTAAATATTTTAATAGCTTAAAGAAATTTAATAAGAAAAAATTTGAGATTTTTCCTACTGTTGATAATTAATTTTGCTAAACAAGCTAAAATACATAGTCCGTAAATTGAATCAAAAACTTTGACTGAAACTACCCCATTAATCGGCATAATCATGGGCAGCGATTCCGATTTGCCTACCATGGAAAAAGCGATCGCCGTTTGTGAAGATTTTAATGTTCCTCATGAAGTAGCGATCGTTTCTGCCCACCGTACTCCTGAGCGAATGGTACACTACGCTCAAAACGCCCACAAAAAAGGCATCAAGGTGATTATTGCTGGTGCAGGAGGGGCAGCCCATCTACCTGGAATGGTGGCTTCTCTGACTCCCCTACCCGTGATTGGCGTACCCGTAGCTACTCGTCAGCTAAAAGGCATCGATTCTCTATATTCAATCGTACAAATGCCCAGAGGTATTCCTGTAGCCACCGTGGCTATTGACAATGCTCAAAACGCAGGCTTACTGGCGGTACAAATTCTAGGCACAAACGATGCACAACTGCAAAGCCTCATAGAACGCTATCGACAAAGCCTATCGCAAACGGTACTTGACAAACAGGCGCAGCTTGATAAATTGGGATACCAAGCATATTTAGCAGGGATGTAACTATTGGTTGTTTTATTTTCCGTATATTCTTTAAACTAATCTATATCATTTGGTAGTTGCTAATTGATGCCATTGGGCTTTTTATGAGAAATTGTTGAAATCGCTTAACAATTCTTTACCTATGTTCGAGATTAGTGTAGACTACCTAAGAAAAGTTCTAAATCAAAAGTAAGAGGAGCAAACTAAAAGATGCAGTCGGCTCAGACACTGCGAACAGTGCCAAGAGAGTATTTAAAAGCTCCTGGTGGATTCAATCCTAATGTGTTGATGACGATCGCAGCAATCGCGTTGCTGACAATCTCGACCATTGGTTATTTCTTTTGGGAATTTCCCGATTGGTGTTCTTTTATGGCTAATGTCCTAGCATTACACTTATCAGGAACAGTTATTCATGACGCTTCTCACAATAGCGCGCACAGTAATCGTATAATTAATTCTATATTGGGGCATTGCAGTGCTTTGATGCTGGGTTTTGCCTTTCCCGTATTTACTAGGGTACATCTGCAACACCATGCCCATGTAAACGATCCCGAAAACGATCCCGACCATTTTGTTTCTACAGGTGGTCCTTTATGGATGATTGCTGCTCGTTTTTTTTACCATGAATTTTTCTTTTTCAGAAGAAGCTTGTGGCGTAAATACGAGTTACTAGAATGGTTTCTCAGCAGGCTTTTTCTAATTGGCATAGTGTTCTTAGGTATTCATTACGGCTTTATCGGCTATGTAATGAATTTTTGGTTTGTTCCAGCTTTCGTAGTAGGCATGGCACTGGGATTATTTTTCGATTATTTACCCCACCGTCCTTTTGAAGAACGCGATCGCTGGAAAAATTCGCGAGTCTATCCCAGCGGGATTTTAAATCTGCTAATTTTAGGGCAAAACTATCATTTGGTACATCACCTTTGGCCTTCGATTCCCTGGTACAAATATCAGTCAGCCTATTATGAAACCAAGTCCTTATTGGATGCAAAAGGTTGCGAACAGTCTCTAGGGCTTTTGGACGGTAAAAATTTCCTGGGTTTTTTGTACGATATCTTTTTAGGTATTCGGCTTCATAAAAAACATTAAGCAATTTAAGACAAAATCTTTGTGGTCGAGTGGGCAACAAATTAAAATTTAAGTTCGATAATTACCAACGGCATTTTCAACAACCCTTACGTACCAGTCACGGTGTCTGGCGAACACGTGAGGGTATTATTATCAGTCTTGAAAGTGAAGCGGGTATCAGCCAGGGAGAAATTGCGCCCTTACCTTGGTTTGGTTCGGAAACTATGTCACAGGCGTTGGAGTTTTGCCAGCAGTTGGGAAAAACCGTCGATTCAGAAGATATTGCTGGGATTCCAGATTATCTTCCTGCCTGTCAATTTGCTTTAGAATCCGCTTGGTTGAATCTGGCGAAAAATAAACCAAAGCGTCAGCTTGATAACTTAGATTATTGCTATTTGCTACCAGCAGGCAAGAAAGCCTTAACCAGTTGGCAAGATTATCAAGCAGCGACTACCTTCAAATGGAAAATTGGGGTTTTTCCCCTAGCTACAGAAATTGAAATCTTAAAACAGCTAATTACTATTTTGCCTACGGGAACTAAGTTAAGGCTAGATGCCAACGGTGGCTTAAATCTGCAACAGGCGAAAGAATTATTGTCAGTGACGGATAGGTTAACAGCGGTTGAGTTTGTCGAACAACCTTTGTCCCCTAAAAACTTTACCGAGATCTTGCAACTCAGCCGAGAACACACTACACCTTTGGCATTAGATGAATCTGTGGCTAGCTTTAAACAGCTACAGTTAGCCTATGAGAGAGGATGGCGGGGAATATTTGTAATCAAGGCAGCAATTATGGGTTTTCCCCGTAAAATTAAACAATTTTGCCAAGCCAATTCTTTAGATGTTGTATTATCTTCTGTGTTTGAAACCAAAGTCGGTCGTAACGCAGTGTTAAATTTAGCTCAAGAGTTATATCATCCTCGCGCTGTAGGTTTTGGGGTACAGTATTTTTATTAAGTTGTCACGATTAAAGGCGATCGCTCTTGCCGAGGATCTCTATACTAAAGCTAGTCTGCTCGTTAGTTTATGCCGATTTTAGCTCATAAGTCATTGACCAATAATTCTAAGTTCAACTATAAAAGTTTTTCACAAGCACTTATCAAAGGTACGCTGTGCCTGTTATTACTTTGTGGTTGTGGCGACACGGAACAATTAAGCAAGGTTACTAAAATAACTTTTTGGCACGGCATCAATCCCCCCGAAAATCGCGATATTTTCCAAGGATTAGTCGATAAGTTTAATCGAGAACATCCCGATATTGAAGTAGAAGCACTGTATATTGGTCAACCTGATGCTCAACTACCCAAAATTTTAGCTGCTACGGTAAGCGAACAACCCCCCGACATTCTTTGGTTCGTGGCACAAATTACTGGAAAATTAAATCAGTTGGGTGCATTGTTGCCTTTAGAAAACTGGCTAAATAATTCTACGGTCAAACCAGAAATTGACCCCGCAATGTTTGACTCGATGGAGTTAAACGGACATATTTTATCTGTTCCGTTTGCGACTAATAATGCTGCGGTGTTTTATCGTCCTAGTTTGTTCGAGAAAGCTGGAATTACAAACGTTCCGCAAACTTGGTCGGAGTTAAAACAAACAGCCAAAAAGTTGACCCAGGACACCAATGGAGACGATCGCCTCGATCAACATGGTGTTCTATTATCTTTAGGCAAAGGAGAATGGACGGTATTTGCCTGGCTACCTTTGATCTATAGTGCGGGAGGAGATCTATTACAGTCAGGAAAACCCAATTTAGTCAACCCAGGCGCGATCGCAGCTTTACAATTTGGTGCAGACTTGGTTAAAGATAATTTAGCGATCTTGTCCCCACCAGAAAGGGGTTACGAGATTGATGAGTTGATCGCGGGTAAAGTGGCAATGCAGATTACAGGACCTTGGACGCTGGCTCAGTTAAAATCCACTAAGATAGATTATGATGTCTTTGCGATCCCCGTTGCCCAACAACCTGCTGCGGTAATTGGTGGCGAAAACTTGTTTGTGTTTAAAACCACCCCCAAACGAGAACAGGCTAGCCTGCGGTTTTTAGAATATGTTCTGAGTGAAGAGTTTCAGACAGCTTGGGCATTAAAAACAGGCTATCTACCCGTAAACCTTAAATCTCAGCAGAGTGAAGCCTATCAAAACTTTGTGGCAGAAAATCCAACAATTCAAGTGTTTTTAGAACAAATGCACTATGCAAAGTCTCGTCCTCTCATACCTCAATACAATAGACTTTCAGAAAACTTAGGCAGGGCGATCGAAGCAAGTTTACTTGGCAAACAAACTCCTGCTGAAGCGTTAAGGCGATCGCAACAGCGTTTAGAATTAATTTTTGGTAATTGACTTATCGATCTGCTCGATCCAAGCGTTCTTTAATTACTTTTTCTATTTCTTCTAAACTCATCTCTCCACTATACCTGGTTGCATCGGGAGCGCGACGACTTATTAAGATTGCTAAAGCCTGACTAAATGCTGCATCATCATTGCGATGTTGAGCGAGATATTGTTTTAGCTCAGTATTGTTCATTTGTTCTAAATTAGACAAATTCCCATTCTCCATATTGATCAATAATAATAGCTAAGTTATCGTTAATGCCTGCTTGAATATATAAGGTCTTTAGCTTTTGATCGTAACGAAAAACGTTAATTGGTTGAAAAGCGTTTGAAAGCATTTGACAGATAAATACGCTAGCTTTTGCCTGTATGTTAGTAGGCAATGATTTTTCCCTAATCTGATCGCAACAAAAACAATATAGAGTAAAAATTGATAATTTAATATTTGGCTGAATGATTTTTTATCAAAATTTACAGTACATAGTAATTCTAATTTACCATACATGAATATTGCCAAGTTGCGATCCAGGTAAATTGCTAACATCAGTTAAATAGTTATTTAATCGAAACATAAGAGTATAGCTGTCAATTACATATTCAACTAAACTATTAATGAAATTATTTATCGATCGCCTGATAGAACAAATTCAACAGAAAAAAACTCCCTGTATTGTCGGGTTAGATCCAGCAATAGACAGAATGCCCGATAGCTGGTTACAAGCAAGAGAAATAGACAAACAAAGTAATTTAGCTGACTGTGCCGAAGCGATCTATCAATATAACCTGATGGTGTTAGATGCCGTAGCCGATCTCGTTCCTGCGGTAAAGCCTCAAAGTGCCTACTATGAGTTATTTGGTTCAGCGGGAATTATCGCCTTAGAAAAAACTATCTCAGCAGCGCGTGATCGCAATTTACTGGTAATTTTAGATGTCAAACGGGGGGATATTGCCTCCACCGCCACAGCCTATGCTCGAAGTTATTTGTCTGGCGATCAATCTAGTCCTTTAGAAGCTGATGCGATCACGATCGTTCCCTATTTGGGTAAAGACTGTCTCGATCCTTTTTTCACAGAAGCAATTCAATGGGGTAAGGGCGTATTTGTCTGTGTCAAGACTTCTAACCCAGGTGCAGCTATAATTCAAGAACAAAAAATTGACGGCAGATATCTCTACGAAATTGTTGCCGATTTAATTCAACCCGCTTGCAAGAAAAGTATTGGTAAGTATGGTTACAGCGGTATCGGCGCAGTAGTTGGCGCAACCTACCCCGAAGCAGCACGTCGCTTACGCCAGCAGCTACCAAACAGCATATTTCTCGTTCCAGGTGTCGGCGCACAGGGAGGCGGTAGTGAAGGAATTAAAGCCTGTTTCAATCCTGATGGTTTGGGTGCGGTGGTTAGTAGTTCGAGGGCGATTATGTACCCTCATTTGTATGGTAGCGAGGATTCAAATAAAAATACTATTCGACAAGCTGCTTTGGATTTAATTGCTTTAGGAAAAAAGATTTTAAATTAGTTGAATTTTATGGCGATCGCCATAATTGCCGATCTCAACACCATTCAAATTTTTGTAGAAATATCTTTTCTATTAGTTAATATATTCAGTCATGTATCATGCGAATTCTTTTAGTTGAAGATGACCCAGAACAGTTAGAGCCATTGCAAATAGCCTTATCCCGTTCTGGTCATATCGTAGATGGTGTGGCGGACGGAGCAACGGCTCGTTGGCTGATGGGTGAAAAGGATTATGATCTGCTGATCCTCGACTGGATGTTGCCAGAAGAGAGTGGAATCGAGCTTTGCCAGTCCTTTCGTGCAGCAGGAGTAGCTGCTCCGACTTTGTTACTCACTGCTAAAGATACTATTGCCGATAAAGTTACTGGTTTGGATGCAGGTGCGGATGATTACTTAGTTAAGCCCGTGGATTTAACTGAACTGTTGGCAAGGGTACGAGCCTTAGGAAGGCGATCGCCTCTCTGGACAGGAGATTTACTCCAACTGGCAGACTTATGCCTCCACCTAGATACGATGCGTGTTGAATGGGGAGATACCTCCTTCAAGCTCTCAAGCAAGGAGTTTCAACTGTTGGAATATATGATGCGCCATCCTCGGAAGATTCTAACTCATGACCAGATTGAGCAAGCACTGTGGTCATGGGGTTCAGAACCAGAGAGTAATGCTGTCGCTGCTAGAATAAAACGCTTACGGCAACGTCTGCGAGAAATTGGTATCGAAGACTGGATTAAAAGCATTTACGGTGTGGGATACTGCTTTGAACCACCCAAATCTTCCTAGCAACAGCGATGTTTAATTGGATGAAATTTAAGCAATGGAAAGCATTACCCGTTCGTCTGCGGGGTGGCATTATTATCGCTATCCCCGTTGTCTGTTTATTTACTTCTCTCGGTGCTTTTGCCTGGTTAAAAGCTAGCTTGGAAGAAGATGAAGCCTGGGTACAGCACACCAAAATGGTCAAGCTAGAAACTAAACGTCTGCTTACAGCCCTAGTAGATACAGAAACTGGAGTGCGCGGTTATGGGTTAACTCATCGAGAGGAATTTCTCGCCCCCTATAACAAATCCCGTGCCATTATTCCCAACTCACTTAACCGACTAGAGAATCTAGTGCAGGACAATCTCCAGCAGGCACAAAGACTGCAAGAAATCCGCACCAAGGTTGATCGACATCTCAAGATTTTGCAGCAAAAGTTAACTCTACAACAAGAACTAAAACAAATACGCTCAGAAGAAGAACTGATGGTGAATACGGCTAGACTCTACGACTGGCTGGAAGAGGGAAAAGAAAAGATGAGTGCCACTCGTATAGCGATCAATGACTTTGCCCAGGAAGAAGAGCGATTATTGGAAGTTCGCCAGCAACATCAGGTGTTTTACCGACAGATTACCTGGATTGTTCTCTGTTTGTCAGCGATCGCCGGTAGCTTGGGAGCATTGTTGGCTATCCTTTTGTTCTTACAGTTGGAGCGAGAATTGACCGCCAGGGAAACCAACCTGCAAAATACCAATCGGAAACTGGAGTTAGCCTGCGCCCAGTTGGATCGCTTCACTGCCAATGCCTCCCATGAACTACGCGCTCCTCTGGCTGCCGTCTTGAGTAATGCTCAGGTAGGATTGATGGAGCTTGAGGATTTGTCGGAAGACACGACTTTCCTGCATCAACGTTTAGCTAAAATTGTCCATCTGACTCAGAACATGAGTACTCTGGTAGGCGACTTGATCTTTCTGGCACGACAGGGAAGCTTATTGTCTCTCGACTCTCTAGAACTATTTAATCTAGTAGATTTGCTGCGAACTTTAACAGCCGATTGGCAGAAGCAAGCGCGATCGCGCCATCTCACTCTCACTGCCCATCTGCCCAATCATTCTATTATGGTCAAGGCAGATCCTAACCTACTGCGACAGGCTATTGCCAATCTCTTCAGTAATGCCTGCCGTTATACTCCAGTAGCAGGAAGTATTACCGTTCGACTTAATTCTGACAAGGATCGAGTCTCCATTAAGGTAGAGGATACGGGGATTGGCATTGCCCCAGAGTCCTTGCCTCATATCTTCGAGCGGTTCTACCGAGTTAACCAGACGCGAACTAAAGTGACGGGCAGCTTTGGTTTGGGATTGAACATCGCCCAACAAATTGTTCGCTCACACGGCGGACAGATTAAAGTTACTAGCCAAATAGGGCAGGGGTCAACGTTTCAGATTTTGTTGCCATTGGCAGCTCAGAGATAGCCCAAAAATTCGTGCATTCAGCAAATACTATAGTCGTTCTAATTAATTTCCGTACCCTCTCAACTGATTGGTCATTTTTTGGTCATTATTTTTCGATAAATTCAAATCAGAACAAACGCAAGGCAAATAGCAGGCTATTTAAACTCTGCTGTTGTTATTGCCAATAATTTTCGGAGGTAAATCAACTATGGTAACTTCAATTAGCTCACTAACTCCAGGAGATGATAACATTCAAACCATTTTTGGCACTGTAGTTAGTGTTCAAGAGGATGAATTTATTTTAAGCGATGAGAGTGGTGAGATCTTGGTTGATGTTTATGACTGGCTCGAACAGCCAGGAAGTTTAAACACAGAACTAACAGAACTAGATCTAGCTGTAGGCGATCAGCTGACAGTTGTTGGCGAACTTGATGATGATGATCTTGATGATGATGATTTTGATGCCCTAAGAATTACTTCAAGTAGCACATCGGCAGTATTTGAACAACAAGTACTGGAGGAAGCTACCCTGCTTGGGTCTAATAATAACCAATTTGTTCAAGAAACAAATGACGCAGTTATTGTTAATGGTGAGGCAGGCAATGATAGTTTGACTGGTGCTGAAGGTTCTGATTTTCTAATTGGAGGTGCTGGCAACGATTTACTTACAGGTGGTGGTGGTTATGATACTTTCATTGTCGGAGAAGGAGCGGATGCGATCGCTGATTTTAGCTCATTAGACGTTATTACCGACCTTGGTAATTCATTTGTTGATATCGAAGCAATTTTGGGTAGTGGTGGCGCAGCTACTCAAGTAGGTCAAGATACTGTTATTGATTTAGGAAATGATAACTCTGTTACCCTGAGCAACTTTGCTGTTGAAAATTTAACTGCTGCCAACTTTGACTTAGGTGATTTCTAGGGATGATTTTATCAAGTTACTAATCCAGAAATACACCTCGTAAACACGCTACAATTCTGTTTTTCAAATTTATACTAATAAAATTCAAGGTAAATCGTAATGAAGATTATTAAGGAACTCACTATTGTCGGACTTACCTTTTTGGGTATAGCTATCCCTACTCTCTCTATAGCTTCCTCAGAAGGAGATACTACACTTACTGGTTCTGTGGAGCGAGTTTGGGAAGATGGTTTTCGACTTAATACTGGCGATCGCGTCCTCAGGGTAGATTCTTGGGATGTCTATGGAGACAATACCCCAGAGAATTTGGCAGTGGGCGATCGCTTGACAGTCACAGGCGAGTTTTCGGGACTAGAGTTTGATGCCTTTTCCATCACAGATAATGAGGAACAGGGGAGCAAGGGAGCAGAGGAGTAGAGGGGAAGAGATTTTTAGCTCTCTCTCACTACTTTGATTACTCCGCCGTCTATCACGGATACCGAGACCAAAGGGAATCCCTGTGGGACTATGCATATCCATGGGAGTCAGGCGCGGGCTTCGCATATCGGCGCGGGGTCTGCCTGCTGCTGTGACCGTTGGTCAGCAAACAATTAGTAACGCTAAGCCATCTAATTCAGTAGACACAACAGAGCCAAGCTTTTTACTGTATATGCTTCACAAGAATTTGCGCAGCTAACCAAAATTTAGCAACTTACTCTCTTAAGAAATTAACCTCTGTGTACCAGTTAAACCCTCCGAAGCCAAATGTTGCTGTAATTAAGTTCGCAGAAGTTCGTTCACCTGAGAAATGATAAAAAACAGGAGAAATACATCCTATAAATTTCAGTCACGCATTTTGATAGTCTATTGTTTGTTAATCGTGCTGTCTTTCTCTGGCGCAGTATTAACAATCCGACGATTATTGTTATTTCGCCTCCATACCCGAATCGAACAAGCTTTGAATCAGGAAATAAAGGAGTTACGCATATTAGTCGATAGTAAAGACCCCGAAACGGCAAGACCTTTTGGAGATAATATTACAGCTATTTTTAATGTATTTTTACAGCGTAATGTTCCGATAACAGACGAGTATAAGATTGCCTTGCTTGGAGATAGCTTTTACGCCTCTGTCCCCGCCAAACTTCCCAAATTGATCGATGCTAATTCTGCTGCCGTTAAACATTGGCAACAGCTAACCGTACCAGAACGAGGTAGAGTTAGTAATTCCGCAGCTCAAATTGTCTACTTAGCCGAACCAGTCGAGCTTGATGGCGAAATCAAAGGTGTATTTGTAATAGCGATCGCCACCCAGAATGAACGTCAAAAAGTAAAAGAGGCGATCTTAATCATAATCCGCGTAACAACGATTGCAGTGTTCATTACCTCAATTTTAGCCTGGATTTTTGCGGGTAAAATTCTTACTCCATTACGTCAACTAACCGATACCTCACGAGCGATCGGCGAAAATAATTTAGAACAGCGGATTCAGGTTCGGGGAAATGATGAAATTGCCCAGCTAGGTAGCACATTCAACGACATGTTAGATCGATTGAGTTCGGCATTTTTTAGCCAAAGACAGTTTCTCAACGATGTCAGTCACGAACTCAAAACTCCCATAACTATTATTCAAGGTCACTTGGAATTAATGGGAAATAGTTATCAAGAACAACAGGAAACAAAAGAAATTGTTGTAGATGAATTAGAACGAATGAGCCGTTTAATTGCCGATCTGACAATCTTGGCAAAATCGGAACAACCAAATTTTTTGCATCTGGAAACCTTAGATCTTGGCAGTTTGACTCAAGAAATATACCTCAAAACGAAGGCTCTAGCAGATCGCAACTGGCAGCTAGAAGCACTGGGCAGAGGTAAAATTGTAGCCGATCGCCAGCGAATAGTTCAGGCAATTACTAATCTGGCTCAAAACGCTACCAAACATACTAAACCAGAAGACACTATTGCTATTGGTTCGACTACCAAGAAAAATTTCTGTTTCTTGTGGGTGCGAGATACGGGTACGGGAATTGCAGAGGCAGATCGCCAGCGTATTTTTCAACGTTTCCAAACGGGGGCAAATAACTACGGAATTAAAAGTACTGGTTTGGGTCTAGCTATCGTTACGGCGATCGCCAAAGCCCACGGCGGTAGAATAGAGCTTGATAGTTGTCTCGATCGCGGTTCTAAGTTTACTCTGGTGTTACCTCTTGGTTAATAGGGTGCTTTCCCAAGAGGAGGATAAACGATCGCACCGATCGAGCCAGAAAAAATTAAGGTGTTGCATCATCGTGGGATGGTTAGGGTGGACTGGGGGACTGGGAGAAAAGGAGACTGGGGGATAGATTAATTTTCAAGTTGTAAAATCATCCCGCAACTATTCAACGTCAAGTTAAATATTGAGCTTGAGTCTAGTCGTTCTGTTTTCTCTTGGTCAATAACTCGATAATTGCTTGATATTCTCCATCTTTGTTGTTTCCTTCCCATGCACCTAATTCGGCATAACCCAGAGCATCATGGTATTCTTCGTCATGGCATCTTTGAAACGGATTAGCACCAGCTTCTAACAATCGTTCGACAATATTTAAATAACCTTCATAAGCTGCACTGGCGATCGCATCTTTTCTGCACTTTATGGCAAAGCTAGCAATGATAAACTCTTATCTTCATAAAATAATTTAATTGTCTCAAGATTTGAATGCAACAAATTCTCTACTTGTGATGTCGAACAATTTCCCAAGCGAAGCCAAATAACCTTTGGCGGATTTCCTAGTATTAGACTTAAGTCGTGCATGTCTACATCTTTTGAGACGATTACTAAGTCATTATCTTTCGCATAGTCCCAAACTACTGAATCAGTCGTTGCTTTCATACCTACATCTCTTACATGAAGGGAATCAGGAAAAATATCGCTCAATCTATATGGAAGTTTTGGCGATAAATTCTCATCGAAAAATAATCTCATACCGATAGTGAAGAAGTAGCAAATCTTCTTTCGCGGTCGGCAGCGTAAGCAATACAGGCTTTGAGATCTTCTTTAGTTAGATCGGGAAAATCATCTAGTATTTCCGCTTCACTCATATCAGAAGCTAAATATTCAAGCACCTCATATACTGTAATTCTCAAGCCTCGCACACAAGGCTTTCCACCACGCTTTCCAGGCTCAATTGTAATAATATTTCTATAATTCACGTTTAACAATCTATGCTAATAATTATCTCTATATTCTACCGAAATGCATTAGTGCGATCGCAAAATCAACCCTTCGAGCGATCGCGCCTCTCCGACCCCAATCAACAAAAGCAATAGAAAGCAAACTATAAATTAGGCAAGTGTGATCTAACTCCTGTTCAACAAAAGTAGTCTAATTTATTGTTGGTGTAACACATTCTTTTCTTGATGAAGAGCCAAGTTTATGCCAGCAAAAAATACAGCCATTAGAACACTAGCAGATGAGTTAAAGCTAGCTTACGGTATCAACAAAAATATTTCTAATAACCTAAATAAAGCACAGCAGGAAGAATTATTGTCTTTACTGGAAAACAATGATACTGTTCTAAGCTTAGTCGAATCTTTTGTAGCTAAAAATAATGAGCTTTCAAATAATAATCGCCAATATGGAGATTAAGCCCTGAAGGTGGTATTAGATTTGTTAAACAACAACTAGAGATACTTCATCATAAATGCCCCGTTTGCCACAATCCTCTGACGGAAAAATCTGCTACCGTAGATCATTTACGTCCCAAGTCTAAATACTTGGGGATGGCGGTTGATGAAAATAATATGTTGATCCTCTGCCATTCCTGTAATGCAGCTAAAAACAATCAGGAATTTGAAGATTGGTATTCTAAGTTGCCTTTAGTATGGCAAGAAAGAATAGATAAAGCCATAACTGAAATTCATGGGACAATCAAATTACTAGAACTTGTGCCGAGTAAAAAAATTATTCAAAAATAAATCACTTCATTAACCTAAAAGCATTCACGTTCGGGAAACAAAGTTAAATGTCGCAGGATTAGATATCTTAAACAATAACTGTGTGTTGCAATGATCTAATCAACTTATGTCTCATTTTTATTTTGACGCTGAAGAAAACGCTAGAACTTTTGAACTGCCAGGATCTAGACCTCACTACAACCCAGATCGCCCTGGACAGGTAAACCACATTTTTCTCGATTTAATTCTCGATATTCCTAACCAAAGCTTTAAGGGTACTTGTACTACCACGATCACGCCCGTACGCCCTGGTATCGAGCGATTAACCATGGATGCGGTGGATCTAACTATTGAGTCGGTATTAATTGATAATATTGCTCAAAGTTTTGACTATGATGGCGAACAAATTGTAATTCATCTCCAGCAGCCTACAACTACCGAACAGATTAAAGTAGAGATTGCCTATTCGGTAGACCATCCCCAACGGGGTCTTTATTTTATTCAGCCAACGGAAAATTATCCTAATAAACCCACCCAGGTTTGGACGCAGGGAGAAGATGAGGATTCCCGCTTTTGGTTTCCTTGCTTTGACTATCCAGGACAATTGGCTACTTCCGAAATACGGGTTAAAGTTCCTACGGGTTTTAAGGCAATTTCTAATGGGGAATTGATTAGTACTGAAACAGCAGACGATGGGGTAATTTATCATTGGTCGCAACAGCAGATACACCCGACTTATTTAATGACTTTGGCAGTAGGGGACTTTGCAGAAATAAAAGACAAGTGGCGCGGTATTCCCGTTACCTATCACGTCGAAAAGGGACGGGAAGCTGACGGTAAGCGCAGCATGGATAAAACTCCGCGCATGATCGAGTTTTTATCAGAAAAATATGGTTATGCTTATCCCTATCCTAAATACGCCCAGGTATGCGTCGATGACTTTATCTTTGGCGGGATGGAAAATACTTCTACCACCCTACTGACGGATCGCTGTTTGTTAGATGAACGGGCAGCAACGGATAATATGCGTACCGAGAGTTTGGTGTTACACGAACTTGCCCACCAGTGGTTTGGCGATTTGGTAGTAATCAAGCATTGGTCTCACGCCTGGATCAAAGAAGGGATGGCTTCCTATGCGGAGGTATTCTGGACGGAAGAGGAATATGGCAAGGATGATGCTGCTTATTATCTATTAAATGAAGCCCGTACTTATATTTCAGAAGATAGTACTCGCTACCGTCGTCCCATTGTAACCAATATATATCGAGAAGCGATCGAACTTTACGATCGCCATCTTTATGAAAAAGGTGCTTGTGTCTATCATATGATTCGGGCAATTCTGGGTGATGAACTGTTTGACAAGGCAATCCAGACTTTTGTACAAGACAACGCTCACAGTACCGTAGAGACGGTGGATTTATTGCGGGCGATCGATCGGGCGACTGGCTATAATCTGATGTTCTTGTTCGACCAATATGTCTTTCGTGGTGGACATCCCGATTATCAGGTGGCTTATATTTGGGAGGGAGATAGCAAGCTGGTTAAATTAACCGTTACCCAGAAGCAGGCGAAGAAAGATAGTGAGAGCAAAGAGTTATTCGATCTCAAAATTCCCGTGGCATTTGGCTATATCTCTTCAAAAGATAGCAAGGTTGATTTGAAAACTTTTACTCTCCGTATTCATCAAGCAGAACAAAGCTTTTATTTTCCTCTTGAGAACAAGCCCGATTTTATTAGCTTCGATATTAACAACAACTTTCTTAAAACCGTTACCTTACAGTATCCCGTTGGGGAACTAAAAAAACAGCTAAAATATGACCCCGATCCAATCTCGCGGATTTACGCTGCTGATGCT
>JADEXJ010000142.1 GCA_015207195.1 Pleurocapsales cyanobacterium LEGE 10410 | reverse complement strand
TGAGAGACTTGAAGTAGTCTTCGTTCATCTGTACCAAGTCATTTTTATCTAATTGAGCCATGTTTTTAACATACACCACAAGGGTGGAGTTGGCTCATTTTTGATTGGGGGGGAAATGAACGGTTACGAACGAGTGGTGATTGTTCTAGTCACAGCTCGAACTTTTCTCAAACAAATATTACATAAGCGATCGCCCATTGCTATTTTTATTAGAACTTATGCACAAATACTAATGCCTTGATGCTTTTACTTGTCGGTTGGTTTTAACCTAGTTAACTTAAGGGTAAATCTTCCGCTGCTAGTATCTCCAAAAGCTCGAACTCGCACGATGTATTTTCCTGCTTCGGTGATGCGGGAAAAAAGCAAAGAATTCGTAGTACCATCAGGACCATCATCGTTTTCGGCGATCGTTGCTCCATCGGCAGCAATCAACATCACCATAGAATCAAAATTATCCGAAGTAAGATCGATCGCCACCTGATCGCCTTTTTCTAGCTGTACATGATAGTCACGGGCAAAACCACCATCTCCAGTAGGAATATCATTTTCTGTCAGGGTATCGGATATTGCTTGTTCTGAGGTAATAGAAGGCGGATTATAGATTTTTGATTGTGCTTGCGTTGGGAACGTCTGCAATCCCACTGAACCAAAAGCAATTATTGCAGCTAGTGTATTAAACCGATGAAAAGCAGACCGAATAACCATACCCAAGTTCAGTAAATATTCTGAGATATTTTCTATATTTTTATTATATCTGTGTAGGTAGATCTAGAGAAAGTTTGCTAACAAATTATCAAACCAGGCTTAGAGAATTTCTAAACCTGGCTACAGAGAAAAACTAATTGTTAAACATTGACGATTAAATTATTGATGCGGTCGCGCTTAAGTCTCCCGAACCAGCGATCGCCAAAAAGTCAACCATTTCGCCTACATGAGCGATTTCTCGATCAAAACTGCGATCTTCTTCTACTTTAAGCTGTACCTGAGAACTACCGAGACTTCTATATCTCAACCCTGCCGAATCTGAACCATTGTAGCTTGAAAGTCCTGCCAACAAGTTTGGTGCTTGATCAAAGGTTTGAGCGAAGTCAATTGTATCAAAAGTATGATCTACCTTGGTTCCTACCTGACCTGCTTGATAGTCTAGACCATCCCAAGTACCGCTACTAGATTCCATGGCTAACCAACCTACGGTTTCTGTTCCATGTCCCGAATACTTTAGTGCTTCTTCTTCTTCCATTGATAGTTTGAAACCATCAACGCTAGATGCTTGTTGTCTTGTACGAACAAATTGTGAGTCATTGTCGGTTTGTACCTGACTTAAAATTGCGGGGGTATCTTGAAAATCACTCTCAAAGTCAATACTTTCCCATCGAGAAGTAGTCACACCGTTAGTATTGAGAGTACCTACTTCTAAGATGGTGCCATCTGCTAGTTCCCAAGTTCCTGCTTCTAGAACTAAATAACTAAAGTTTTCTGAGACGTGTTTGCCGTCTTTATATTCGGCTTCCTGGACGTAGACAGAAAAACTGTCGCTTTGAATATCGGTAATTCTGGCGATCGCAGGATCGCCCCCGTTATAAGATAAGGGCATAGCAAAGACAACAGGATTGTTGTAGCTATTATCAAACTGAATTGTTTGATTGAGATGGTTGAGCCTTGAGGTGCCAAGCTCTCCAATATGTTGAGCTGGATTTGTGGCTGTATTATCTAGGGTGTTGTCGGTGTTAGAATCCAACTCGGCATTTTGTGAATCCATAACATTAGAGCTTGAGGTGGCAACCTGTGCAATATTTTGAGCTGGATTCGTAGCTGTATTACTTAAGATATTATCGGTATTGAGGTCTAATTTGACATTCTGCGAACCGATAGTAATTTGACTGCTATTTCCTAAAGTTTGACCGTTGTTGGCAAAGCTAACATCATAACTTCCTGATGGTAAGGCTATTTGATAGCCACCTGATGCCATGGTAGTAGTAGTGTACAAACCGTTGTTGGAAAGATCGATTGCCGTAACCTCTATGCCTCCAAGTCCTTCTCCGATGCTGTAAAAATCATCTTCCAGAACCAGATCGTCATAGGCTACCCCTGTCAAGAAAACCTCCGAACCAGATTTGGCATAGTTTTGAGTTGCCATCAGTGAATCGTAGCCTTGGTAGTCCCCATTCAAAGTAGCAATACCAATCTCGCGAAAATTATTACTTAAAATATTTGTACGATGACCAGGACTTTCAAATAATCCTTGGTGTACCTGGGTCACTGCATTGCCAAGATTAAGAGTTCCTGTTGTCCCCCGATAACCGAGGTTTTCTCCCCAACTCCAGCTACCAGTAAATTGATAACCAGCGTTGCTCATGCGATCGCCTGCACTACTTCCCCCTGCACCAGTATGCGAGAAGGTATCTGTATCTAGCATCCATTGACTATGCGATCGGGCAGAATCGTTTAACAACAAGTTAAATGCTAGTGGCTGTTTGGAATCTCCAGAAATAGTGTTTGCAGCAAGTCCATCATTCAAACCAATACCCAGTAGATCTGCTTCTGCTTGAGGATTTAGACGAGCGCGATTGATCATTTCGAGCATATACTGCTCGTAAGAAGTAGGCTGAACCATAAAAATAATTTATTTAATTTGTTTAATAATGTTTAATTAATACTACTAAGTGTAATTAAATTCTTTATTTTTGAGAACAGTAGATCTCGCACGATTAGTCTGGTGTTGAACCGTGTATTCACTTAATTTTTAGTCAAATTTAGTCAACGTTTGATGTTTAAGACCGCAAATTACTCATTCATATTTTTATAGGTTGCCACCGAGGAAGGTGAGATTCGATTGAGATAGCGGAAGATCCAATATTTCAAAACCGTATCTAGTATTACGGGAAAAGTCGCAATAAACAAGAAGTTAAAATCGCGATTTTCGGGTAATCCCAAGTGACGGGCGATACCTTCTAAAATTACCTCCCAACCGTGAGGAGAATGATAACCGACAAACATATCCGTGAGCAAAATAATCAGAAAAGCTTTGGCACTGTCGCTCAAACCATAGGCGATTTCGTCTAGAAATGATTTAATAATCTGGATCTCTCTTTTGCAAAAGTAAACAATCCCCGCAAATGCCAGCAAGGAAAAGAAATCGGCAAAAACATTACCGATCGCGTTTATGCCTCTGGCGCGAAACTCTTCTGATAGTTCTTCTGCTTTGATTCTTATTTGTGCCTCTTCTTCTGCTTCGGAAAGAGGGGGAATGATCCCAATCATACTTTGAAAACGGAGCTTTTCTTCATAGCGACGTAGCTCAACAAAAGCTTCTTCTTCCATGTCTTGATTAATAAACAAAATTTGTTCGCGATCGGCAAAATAATTTTCTACTAAAGGAGTAATTAAGAGGCTTTTGGTTACCTGATGAGTTAGTAGGGGGACGATAATCAGAATTAACAAAAAACGAATTGAAATTGCCGTTTTGTTGCGACTTTTGCGGAATTTTTTGACTACCTCTTCTTCCGTGTCTTCTGCTTTGGGGTCTATTTCCTGCTTGATCCGACTGAGCGTTCGCATAAAGGAGCGAGGTAGCACGCTAGTCTTATCGGTAATAGTTTCTGTACTGGGATCTTTGCCGTTTTTCTCCTGTATGGATTTGTCTAAGACAATCGATCGATTATTTTTATTGATAATCAAACGGTTGTTTCTTTGATTTTTCTCCAACCGACGAGTAGGAGTAACTTCAATATCTTCTGGTGCTGGATTTTTATATCTAGAGGTAACAGTATCAATAAACGCCAATTTTTCTAATATTGTCAGTTCGCGAGGACTATCAAAACCGTTGGTGTAGCGAACAATACCTTGACTAGAATCCTCTGGCTGGCTGTTAGAAAAAATTAACAAACCCCGACTGATTCTAAATTCTGCTAGCCTAGCATTGATGGTGCTGAGATAGTTACTGACATCAGACATAAAAACTTTAGTAACGCTTTCGGAATAGTCCATCGAGCCAGTGGAAACTATTTTGCCATTAAAATGATCATTTTCGATCGCCTCAATTCTAATAGCTGCACGATAAGCTGCATCTAAAGCTCTTTCGGGGGTGGCAGCTAGCCAACGCCTTCCTGCATTAAAAACATCCTGAATTTTCATTAAATTTTAATAGCACCATCAATATAATCAAAATTTGTCTTAGGTCGAATAGCAAAATTATTACTCTTTATGATACTGAAGTATAAGACCCATATTAATAGATTGGTAAAACAATAGATCGTGCTTATTTTATCCCTTTGGATTGCTGGAACGTCTCGCACGGGAAAAACTTCCCGTTTGGTAGCTGAATTTTGTAGCTGGGTTAGAAAACAACTATTAAAACCAAAAATTAAGGCACTTCCCCAAAATTTGGCTTCAGCCATCTTGGTTTTTGCAGCTAATAATAATAATCGTCGCGCATTAAGCGATCGCCTCGTCCTAGCCGTAGACGGTACTTATCCTGTAGTGTGTAAAACCCCCGTGGGATTTATTACCGATGAGGTAATGTTGTTTTTTCCCTTGATTTTTGAAGAGTTAGACCTTAAAGCCCAATTTCCCCTCAGACTGCGCCCCGAAACCGAACAAGAATTAGCTACTCAACTATGGCGCACTCAATCAGACTGGCAGGATTTATGTGAGTTTGATGGTGAATACCGTTTGGTGCGTCAAACTTTAGATTTGATGCAGCTTGCAGGGGCAAGTGGCGTGCCGACGGAAGACATTCCAGTAATGTTGCACCAGGGTTTGTCAGGTTTGGATACCAGTCAGGAAAATCAAAGCGTTCTCTGGCGGAGAATGGGAGAATTACTATTATTGTGGCGACGGTGGTGTTTAGAGCGAGGATTACTAACCTATGGCTTGATTTACGAGCTTTACTGGCGTTATTTATTACCCAATGTCAAATATCAACAGTATTTAAAAAATCGTTATCAGGCAATTTTTGCCGACGATGTGGATGACTATCCTGCGATCGCCCGCAACCTGTTTGAGGTTATGCTAGACCACGGCGCATCTGCGGTCTTTACCTATAATCCCCATGGTAAAATTCGTCTGGGTTTGAACGCCGATCCAGATTATTTGGCAGGTTTGGCTGTCCGTTGTCAACTAGAACAACGCACTACTATCTCGAATAATTTAGGGTCTGATGCCGATACCGTAGTAGATTTAGCAACTGAAACAGCCTATCTAGGCACTCTCCCCGACGGTATCCAGTCTTTACAAACTATCTCCCGTGCCGAGCTGTTGCGTCAAACTGCCGAAATCATCATTGATGCTGTCGAACAACGGCAGATTGAGCCTTCAGAAATTGCGATTATTGCCCCTGGTTTAGATGAAATTGCCCGCTACAGCCTAATCGAAATTCTTGCTGCCAAGGGTATCCCCGTTACGCCCCTTAACGAACAACGTCCGATTATCAGTTCTCCTCTGGTTAGAAGTTTGCTTACTCTCTTAAGCTTAATTTATCAAGATTTGGGGCGTTTAGTCGATCGCGATTCTATTGCGGAAATGCTAACAATGTTTAGCCACCTTCCCCAACCAGGATTAGTTGCCCAAATTGATCCCGTGCGGGCAGGACTAATTGCCGACTACTGCTACCATGTCGATCCTGAATCTCCTTATTTATCTCCTGTCGAAACCTTCCCACGTTGGGATCGCTTGGGGCATCAAGCTACTACTGCCTATCGAGAAATTGTTAACTGGATTGAAGAAAACAAAGCCAGGCAACAGCAACAGAGTTTTTTGACTCCAACTATTTTATTATCCGAAGCGATCAAACACTTTTTTGATCAAGGTTCTTATCTGACCAGCGACAAAACAGCAGTACTGCGCGAATTAATTGAAACCGCTCAACACTTTTGGGAAGTAGACCGCAGACTACGGCAAAATGAACCCAGTTTCCAAACCCAAACTGCTACCGTAGCCCAATTCATCCAGTTGCTGCGTCGCGGTACAATTACTGCCAATCCTCGACCGCTGCGCTCTTTTTCTCCTCAAGCAGGTGCAGTCACCCTAGCAACGGTTTTCCAATATCGTTCCCTCAGAGCTTCTCATCGCTGGCAATTTTGGCTGGATGCTAGTTCTCCCCTGTGGTCCCAGGGTGGTGCTGCGACTCTGTTTGCTGCCCCCCTATTCCTCAAACAATGGTCGGGTAAAACTTGGATGCCCGAAGATGAATATACAATGGACAAGCAGCGTTTGGAACGTATTTTACGCGATGTTTTAGCCAGGGCAGAAGAAAAAATATTTCTCTGCCACAGTGACTTAGGAGTTAATGGAATAGAACAAGCAGGAGCTTTATCGCCTTTGGTTCATGCAGCAAGACAGTATGCAAACCCAGTAACTAGTTGACTCTTACTATACTGATAATTCCGCTTCTTGATAGGTAGGAAAATCAGTATAGCCTTTGGCATCAAAGGAATACCAGACGCTCATTTCTGCATCGGGATTGAGTGACCAATTATTAGCAAAACGAGCAACCAAATCGGGATTACTGATATAAGGTCTACCAAAAGAAATCAGATCCGCATCGCCAGAGGCGATCGCCTGTTCGGCATCGGTGCGATCGTAACCACAGTTACCCATCAGCGCACCGTCGTATAGCTGACGTATTTCACCTACGGTCATTGGTTCGCCTAATTCGTGAAAACCAAAGTCTAAACCATCGAGAAGATGCAAATATCCCAGTTGGTAGTTGTTTAACTGTTGAATAACATAGGTAAAGGTTTCCCTAAAGTCGGTTGAACCCATATCGTTATAGCTACCGTTGGGTGAAAGTCTGACTCCTACTCGTCCTGCATCCCAGACAGTGAGAATAGATTCGACAATTTCTTTTAAAAACCGATAGCGATTTTCTAAGCTGCCCCCATAGCGATCGCTGCGTTGATTGGTTTTGGTCTGCAAAAACTCATCGATAATATAGCCATTGGCACCGTGAATTTCTACACCATCAAAACCAGCCTCCTTAGCATTGGCTGCTGCTTGGCGATAATCTTCGACAATTAGGGGAATTTCTTCTGTCTCCAAAGCTCTTGGAGTTTCATAAGGTTGCTTACCGTTAGGTGTATGAGCCTCTGAACCTTCAATTTTGATTGCCGAAGGAGCCACAGGAAGCTGGTTATTTACTTGGAAGCTACTGTGAGAAGCTCTGCCCGTATGCCATAGTTGTAAAAAGATTGGCGTGTCTTGGGCGTGTACCGCATCTACAACTTGCTTCCAGGTTTCTGTCTGTTCTGAGGTATAGATTCCAGGAGTCTGTGTCCAACCGTTTGCCTGTTGGGAAATTGTAGTACCTTCGGTAATAATTAAACCTGCTCCCGCACGCTGAGCATAATATTCTGCCATCAAAGCGTTGGGTATTCTCTCTGTACCAGAACGGGCGCGAGTCATGGGAGCCATTACCACGCGGTTTTTTAATAATAGATCGTGAAGTTTAAAAGAAGTTAACAGGTGGGGAACATTGGTTGTAGAAGTCATGTTCTATTAAATTATGAGATTGAGCAGATTTTGGGGCGTATGATATACATACATATCCTAGTTAGATCGAGTATCAAGTCCTTATCTTAAATTGACATTATGCCAAAATAAGTACATAGCACACCGAACCGACAGTTATTGTCGCCTGAATATTTTAGCGTTGGTCAATTCCGACTAATATTAGTTACAGTTCTTGTTTAGTAGGACGAATAATCATCTCGTTTACGTCTACGTCTCCTGGTTGCTCGATCGCATAGGTAATCGCACGGGCGATCGCCTCGGCATCAATCGCTACTCCATATAGCTGCTCGACATTTTTGGCTGTCTCGTCGTGAGAGATCGTATTGGTTAACTCCGTGTCTACCGCACCAGGAGAAATATTAGTTGAACGAATTTTACCGTCAGATTCTAGCCTGATACCTTCGGAAATGGCTTTGATCGCAAACTTGGTCGCACAATAAACCGCCCCCGCAGGAAATACTTTATGTCCCGCTACTGAAGAGAGATTGACTATATGACCAGACTCTTGTTGCAACATTATGGGCATTACCGCAGCAATACTATACAGCACCCCTTTGATGTTGACATCAATCATTTTTTCCCACTCGTCCACCTTAGTTTCTGCTAGAGGTGACAGGGGCATCAAACCTGCATTGTTAACTAAAACATCGATCCGCTCATAAGCCTGCTGAGTGGCTTTAGCGAGTTCTTCTACCTGCTGGCGATCTGTAACGTCTGTTATCTGATATTTAGCAGTACCGCCGTTTTTTTCGATCTCAGCCACCAGCTTTTTGAGGCGGTCTTCTCGCCTTGCAGCCAGCATCAATTTAGCTCCCTTGAGGGCTAATTTACGGGCAGTAGCTTCACCTAAACCACTACTTGCTCCTGTAATAATAATTACCTTATTTGCTATCTCAGACATAATTCTGCTTGATTTGGTTTGTTGGAAATGTGTTATGGACTCGGTAACAATTATTGCTGACCACAATAGTAGACCAGTCGTCTATAAAAAATTTTACTAGCTATAATTGTTGAATCAAATCCCTCTCTGGTCATACTTTACCGAACAAAAAAAACACCCATGGCGTTACGTATTAGCGTCACATGAAATACAAACAGAAATACTACGAAGGTGACGAGGTGACAGGGTGAAGAAGCGATAGCTCTATTAAAGTTATTTGATCTGTTGTTTTCAGGTACAATTTTGGCTCAAAACCTGCTCGAATAAAACATCGACAAAAGTTTGCATGGGAGTGACAGATTTGGCTACCTTGGCTTGTAAAATAGCTCCCTCCCAACTCGACAAAATAAATTTAGCCAGATTATCGAGATCTCGTTCACCCGATATTTCCCCTGCTTCATCGGCTGCTGCCAAACATCGAACAAAATACTGTTCCCATTCAGCAAATACTTGATTCAAGCGATCGCGAAACAATTCATTTTGTGCCGACAATTCTTGAGCGAGATTACCAATCAAACAACCATCGCTACACTGACAGCTTTCCATCTCGGCAATCTTGGTTTCAAAATAATTACGCAATCGTATTAAAGGAGAATGTTGTCGATCTTCTAAGATAGTTTCTAGACGTTCTCGATATTCCTGAGCAAAATCATCGACAATTGCCAAGCCAAAATCATCTTTACTAGAAAAGTAATAATAAAAAGAACCTTTAGGAACGCCTGCGGTAGTTAATATATCGTTGAGACTGGCAGACTTGAATCCTTGACGAACGACAATTTCTTTGCCAACTTTGATTAATTCGTTCCGTTTACTAGCACGTTTCATACTTTTATAATAATCGACCAATTACCTCTCATGTGTTGAATTGGCTCGCTCTGATGATGACCATCAACCTCAATTATTTACTTATGTTTGTATTGGTATCTTATCTACTAAAAAACTACTCTAGCAGTCGGCTAAATTTGTTAGGTTGAATGCAAGCAAAATTACTTAGAGAATTGTTTAGTTGTGGGGGACGATTTAAGTAATGGTAAATTCCAAGCCAGTAATTCCCAGCGATCAAGAAACCCCAATTACAAATCAGCGTGGTTTTCGTCGTCAGAAACTTCTGTTATTTATCATAGCTTCTGTATTGGTTCATAGTTTGGGTTTGCTCGTTTTCGATCTATATCAACGTTTTTATCCTAGTAGTCAAGACGAAATTGACAGCAAACCGATTGAATTTGTCGTCGTTCCTGAAGAACCGAGGGAACCACCGCCAGAAACCCAGAAACGAGCAGCAGAAAATTCCGTTGCAGAAAATAACAGTGAGCCAGAAAAAACTACTACTGCTGAAGAACTTGATGACGAAATAGCCCCAGAGCCAACATCAACACCTCCAGCAGAGCCTGCTACTGCTCCCAAAATTGCCTCGCCTCCACAACCACAACCCGAACCCATACCAGCAGAACCCACACCAGCTCCACAGCCTGCACCACAACCAGAACCAGAACCAACCTCACAGCCCACGCCCGAACCTGTCCAAGATTCATCGCCTGTATTGTCGGGTTCCGATAGTGTTTCGACTCCTGAATCTACCCCCCAACCAGCAGAACCTGAATCTCTCGCTACCCGCCTACCACCACAAGAACCCCTTGAAGTTCCTCAATCAACCCCAGCTCCAGCTCCAACCGCACCTGCCGAAGAAAATAGTGCCTCTAGTTTGTTAGGAGGAAATTATAAACGTACCCTGGCGGATGATGGTGCAGATGCGTTTTTTAGTCCAGAAGCTCTTGCCTATCGAGATGTACTCAATCCCTCTCAGTTAGATGCTTTAAAGGATATTGACTTGGGGGCATATTTTGCCGAAGTGAAGCGGAGAGTAAAACGTAACTGGAGTCCTTCTTATCGAGCAGAAGAGTATACTACTTTTTTAACTTTTAATATTCAAAAAAATGGTCAAATTACTGGACTTCGGGTAACTCAAAGCTCTGGCTCAGAACAAGTCGATCGCGAGACAATTGAGGCTATTCAAAATTCAGCCCCATTTGCTCCTTTACCTGGAAATTTTCCTTTGGAGGCTTTGGAGGTCAAATTTAGCTTTAACATCTATATTTATTAAAACTAAGATTGAGATTTATGGAAACTATCTTACAACTGTTCAAAAGTGGCGGAGTAGTGATGTACCCTTTATTGGGTCTTTCAATTTACTCTCTAGCCATAATTTTGGAGCGATCGCTTTTTTGGCTCAAAACATCTCGCCAGCAAGACAAAGTAATTAAACAGCTACTAAATCTTTATCGAGACGAACCTCAAGCAGCCAACAAGATGCTCCAACGGCATCACGATTTACCGATCGCCCGTGTATTTCTAGTTGCTTTATCTTTAGAGCGCTCGACACCCCAAAAATTTAAGCTAGCCCTCGAAAGTGCAGCCCAGGCAGAAATCCCGATCCTCAAGCGGTTTAGTAATTCTTTAGAAACCGTGATTAGCGTCGCGCCGTTACTCGGTTTGTTGGGTACGGTTTTGGGCTTAATTGTTTCATTGTCTTCTTTGCAGCTTGGAGATATTGAATCATCTCAGGCAGCAGGCGTTACAGGGGGAATAGGAGAAGCCCTAACTTCTACCGCAGCGGGTTTAATCGTGGCGATCGCCACCCTGTTTTTTGCTAGTATTTTCCGAGGACTATATTTACAGCAAATCGCTTTGATTCAAGAAGTTGGTGGACAATTAGAACTAATCCATCTCGATCGGCACGAACAACAAGGAGTTTACAATGCGCTTACCTGAAGAACCAGATTTGCCCCCAAGAATTAATATTTTGCCGATGATCGATGTTATCTTCGCTATTTTGGTCTTTTTTATTGTTTCCAGCCTATATTTGACTCGTTCTGAAGGTTTACCCGTAAATCTGCCCCGTGCGACAACTGCCCAGGTGCAACAGAGCAAACAAATAACCGTAAGTTTAGATGAGCAAGGTAAGTTAACTATAGATGGAGAACCCGCCCAGCTCGATCAGCTAAAAACCGAGATTGAACAGCTAATTGAGGGGTCTGACACTACAGTAATAATCAATGCCGATAAGACTGTCGAACATGGTCTAGTAGTAGAGGCGATCGATCAAATTCGCCAGATCCCCCAGGTACAGCTAGCGATCGCAGCTAAAAAGATCGATAGTTAATAATTAATCGTTGATTTTTCTCAAATAAATTATCTACTGCCTAGCAACACTAAAGGATTGACCGCACCCTCATCTTCAAAGTGAATTTCAAAGTGTAAATGAGAACCCGTACTATGTCCTGTACTACCCATTTCTGCTATCTGTTCCCCCCGCTCAACCTGTTGACCATGACTAACCAAATTTCTGTGATTGTGAGCGTATAGGGTGATACTACCGTCTGAATGTTTGAGCTTAATCAGATTACCGTAACCACTGTGCCATCCCGCATTGATCACTGTTCCCGATGCTGCTGCTAACACAGGAGTACCAACAGGTGCAGCAATGTCAATTCCTCGGTGTAATCTTCCCCATCGCCAACCATAGTGAGAAGTCAATACACCTTCTGCTGGCCAGATATAGCCCTCAAAAACACGAGGTAAATATTCTTCTGAAGGAGGTAATGGAGGCAATTGCAGAGATATAGTTTTTTTTAGGGGCAAATTTGGCTTGAGATTATGTTGAGGAGTAGCAGAAGCCACAACAGCGACCTGTTGAAATGTCTTTTGAGGGTTTTCCTCCGTTGAATGATTGGGTTGAGAATGTTCTGCTGGAGGTAAGTTTGGCAATGTAAATGCAGTATTACTGGTTTGCTGTTGCAGCCGATCTCGTTCCTGAGTCTGCATTTGTTCGATTTCTGCCTTCAACTTAACCAGATGGGGGTCTTCCTTGGTTGGTGTTGAGTTTACCTTATTGCTCAATTTTGCTGAATTAGGACGATTTTCTGCGCTTGCTTTGGTTGGCAGTTCAAATGAGTCTACGGGTGTCGATTTTTGCTTGACATCTGAAGCAGAATTAGTTGATGCTAATTTTAGCTCTTGGTGAGGATGAACGGTAACTGGGTAAGACTCGACACTACTATCATTCATTTCATCAAGCTTGATATCAAGTAGAGCATTGTCAGTCGCTTTAGTTGGAATCTTAAGCCGTTGATTGACAAAAATAATATTGGAGTTATTAATTTTGTTGAGCTTGACTAATTCATCTCTAGATACTTGATGCTGTATAGCAATCCCATCCAGAGTATCTCCAGGCTTTACCGTGTAAATTGTAAATAGTGTTTGAGGGATTAATGAAGTAGAAGCAATAGTACTAAAAACCCGTGGCAGAGAAGTAGGAGTATTTTTTTCCTGGAAAAAATTTTGCTTTGTAGTATCTCTATCTAAAATTAAATCTGCTGCATTCACCACCTGACTAGAACTTGATAAATAAATTGTCGCCAGCAAAGATGTAGTAACGCCTAGTTTGATCCCAAATTGGTTAGCTAATCTGCCAACTATAGCTGATGAAGATTTGTTTGAATTAACGTCTAAATATGGCTTTTTGGGAGACAAGGCATTCTTGTAGGGCATATCTTTAGTAATCTATTAATCTATTGCGATTAGATTGTTTCCAATTGTTCAATTAATTGGTTAAAAGCCAAGATGATATATAAATTTGTTTGACGAAATTGTCTTTGATGATCTGAGTTATATACCGATGTCTGGTAGCTGTTGTTGATTTCTCTGGCAGATTAGCTTAAAACCAAATTTTAGACAAGTGTAATCTAAGCAAAGTTACAATTCGATGATTTTGATTACCGACAATTAGCGATCGCATGTTAATTGTCTAATAGCTTCAAATAATCCAACCGCCACACTCACCGAAAGATTCAAACTACGTACATTTGGCTCAGAAATTGTGATGCGTGCTTTCTCATCGCAAGCATTTAATACTTCTGGAGGTAATCCTGCGGTTTCTTTGCCAAACAACAGCCAGTCTGTATCCTGATACTGACAGTCAAGATAGTTTCTACTACCTCGAACGCTAAAACCGATTAATCTGCCACCTCTGCGATGGTGTTCTTGCCAAAAAGCAGCTAAGTCTTGATGATAGTGAAGTTTGACGTAGGGCCAGTAATCTAATCCTGCGCGTTTGAGATAGCGATCGCTAATTTCAAATCCTAAGGGACCAACTAGATGTAATTCTGTCTTGGTTGCAGCGCAGGTACGAGCAATATTACCAGTATTAGGCGGAATTTCAGGGTTAACTAGAACAACACGAACCATTTAAATTTAGTTATCAGTTATTAATGATTTAGAAAGAGACGTTAGTCGTGATCAATAAGACAACATTCCTCTTCCTAAATCAAGCTGTAAGGGCATATTGACACACGGCATATTCTAAATCTCTTTCTTGCTGGGCAATCTTTTGGATGTCTTGCTGAATAATTTCCTCAGGCTGCATACCTTGACGATATAACTCCAGCCATTGCTGCGCCGTGTTTCCCTGACGCAGAATTTTTTGGAGAGGAGACAGAAAGCAGCTAAAGCCTTTTTGTTTGGCAACAGGATATACCTGAGCATAAATTTCTTCAATCCAATCTCTAGCAGTAATCTTGCTCCCATCTTGCCAGTGACGCAATTCTGCATCCAAACTATGGCGTGCTACAAGTATTTCATTTTTGTCTGTCAGAGCAACTAATTCTGACTGGAGATCCCTAGCTGAGATACGGCTTTGTTTTAGCGGATCGAGTTCGGGATTAGCCATCATCTGCATAATTCTTGCTTCTAACAGGGCAGTGATTGCCAGCAATGCCAGGGGATCGACTACTAAATCGCAGATTCTCAATTCTAAGCGATTAAGGTTATAAGGACGGCGATCGCCATTTGGTCTAACTGAACTCCAAAGATGACGGACATTACGCATGGTTTTTGCTGCTAGCTGTTCCTGAGTCCAACGAATAAAATGACTATGACTTTCAAACAGAGGAACGTTTTGTGGTGTCTTGGGAAACATTTGCCAGCGGGTAGAATGGCTACCCGTTACTTTGCCATCAACGAAAGGAGAAGAAGCACTTAGAGCTAGATATAGCGGGGCTTCAACCCGAACCAAACGACAAGCCTGCATCAATACTTCAGGGTCGTCAATCCCAACGTTGATATGTATGCTGGCAGTGACTACATCCGTACCGTAGGTCTGTTCGATATAGGAATGATAGGGATTATTAGGATCGGAACGATAAAAGCGATCGCTATCTCCTAAAGACAAGGTACTACCTGGAATCAAAGTATAGTCTCCCAAAGTCTGAAGATATGTTCTTAAGGCTTGTCTCGGTTTCAACAAGGCGCATAGCAGGCGATCGTAACCATAAAAAGGGGCTGTAGTATATTCGACATTACGGCTATCAGGCTCGCGGACAAAACCGTCCAAAGCTCTAACTATTTTATCTGACAACCCCACGATTTTGCCTTCTGGAGTGCCAGTGTACATTTCTACTTCAAAGCCTTTGGACAATAAACTCATTTTGTATTACAATTGTAATGTAAGTATAATTACTAAGATGACTAGATATGATTTATCTTCTCTTAAAAAACCAAACTAGAAAAACTTATCTAAATCAAAGTTTTACCTAAAAAATTCTAATGACCATTTACTGTTCAAAGCAGCATATACGCGCCTAGAGCAACATATACAACCATTAGCAGTGCGAACGATCGCAGTCTAAAGAAAATTTAAAGACTACGATTTACAGGATATACCTTCTTTAAGTTAAGATTGCAAACTGACATAGCCAAACCCTAATTAATAACAATTTATTTTATTTATGACTACGCTTTTATACAATCAAACTAACCAGGCTCAGAAAACTAATCAAGCTCAGAAAACTAATCAGGCTCAGAAAACTAAACATTATCAGACAGACCAACAGCTAAAATATCTTCATTTAGAAGCAGAAATTGATCTGCTGCTGCAAAGATTGACTACCCTAAAACAGCGTAAGGAACAACTATCAGAACTTGCTGCCAAATAATTTTGATTGTTTGACCGAAAACAATGGGATACAAGCCCCGTCGTTCTAGGACGGCTTTATGGTATTATATATTTTGATACCCAATCTATCAGTATCAAATGTTTGTTCTTGAATACAAGATTAAGCCTGTACCAACGCAAGTTCAAGCCATAGAAGAAGCAATTAGAACAACCCAGTTTGTTCGCAATAAAGTGCTTCGTTTTTGGATGGATAATCGTGGTGTAGGCAAAACTGAGATGTTCAGACACAACACAAAGCTAAGGGCAGAATATTCTTTTGCCAAAGACCTAAACTCTCATGCTTGTCAAACAGCAGTAGAGAGAGTTTTGCGTGCAATTAATCGTTTTTATGAGAATTGTCGTAACAATAAACCAGGCAAGAAAGGATATCCTCGCTTCAAGCATAATACCCGTTCAGTTGAATACAAGGTTTCTGGCTGGAAGCTAAGTGATTGTCGTAAACGAATAACTTTTACCGACAAAAAAGGTATTGGTACTCTTAAGCTAATTGGTTCGAGAGATATTTACTTTT
>JADEXJ010000391.1 GCA_015207195.1 Pleurocapsales cyanobacterium LEGE 10410 | reverse complement strand
CCTAAAATATTCCCCTGAAATCGTAGCTCAAGCAATGGCGATAATCTATCACGATGTCCCCACAGAACCCGAAGCAGCAGTTCAAGCTCTCATCGAATATAACGACCGTTCTTTAGAAGAGCGCAATCGACGCGAACGAGAAGAACGAGAAAATGATGACTTGAATGACATTGAGGAACTGCTCGACGATGATGAAGATGAATCGGACGAAGAAGATTTGGATTTTGTCGATGAAGCAGACGATGAGGACCTTGAGGACTTCGACGAGGATGAATTAGATGATTTTGACGAAGAATAGCATTTTTCAGGTCTAAGTCGGTTTTAATGTAGTTCTAGCTATTTAATTTACTTAAAATAGCTAGAACTATTTTTATTCTTGTTTTTGTCTACGAGGTATGGACTACTCTGTTTAATAAATCTTTTTGCATCGCTTCAATCGCTCTTTTAGATAGAGGTACTGACTGCTGTTGGTTGAACGCGATCGCCACCTCGGCAATCCTCTGTCGATATTCATCGGGCTTATTGGCAACTTCAGCCTGACGATACCATTGCCACAAATGATTTTGCATCTTTCTATAGGCTTGCCAATCCGACCACAGCATTTTTTTTTCGGCTGTAGACAAGACTTTTTTCCGAATCTGAAGTTCAATTCGCTGTACTACCCGTTCGTCTTTCCCTAGAGCAGCAGCAAACATTGACCAGTTTTCCGAAGTGGGCAAATAACGCTTACTTCCTAATAGCTGTTCGTTCCAATCCTTACCCAATATTGGGCGCATTCTGCGGTGCGACCCCGCGTTATGCGAAGCGGTATCCTTTAGGACGCCGTAAGGCGCAAGGGAACGCGCACCGATAGCTGATGGTAGCTGCTTGGCAATTCGCCAGGACATTTCTTCTCCAGGACGATCGCCATCTAAAGCTATGATTATCTTTGCTCCCTGTCGAACAGCATCAGTCAATACAGGTAGGGGAATACTACCAGCCCCATCGATTGAAATGTAAATCGTTCTACCGTAGATAGAATCTCCTCTCAAAGCTGCTAGGGATATAGCATCAATAGGGG
>JADEXJ010000141.1 GCA_015207195.1 Pleurocapsales cyanobacterium LEGE 10410 | reverse complement strand
TCTAAAAGAAAGTTGGTTAGATTTATATAGTAATGAAGAAAAAGTTGGTCATCGGGTTGAATAAATTATTTCTACCCACAGATTTCTCGTAACAATTAAAATAAGTTCTACTTACTTGATAGAGAACTAGTCACAATCCCCTATTCATAATCACTTTAGCCATAACTCAACACATCAATTTTTCTTGGTGCAAGATCTGAGTATTAGCCAGACGTTTTGCTGCTCGGTTTTCTTCTTTGTTCAAACTAACTTTAATGATTTGCAAATTGTAAGCATCACGACTTTAAAAAAGCAACAATGTCTATAATAAAAGTATTGTAAATACTGTTCTTTGAATTTATAAAATGAACCAGCAAAAGCAAGAAGTCGATCCAGGCGTTGCTTATATATTATGGGCTTTTGGGTTTATGGGGTTTTGCGGTATTCACCGTTTTTATACGGGAAAGATTACTAGTGGTTTGTTCTACCTTTTTACCCTGGGGTTTTTTGGTTTTGGTCAATTTGTCGATCTGTTTCTCATTCCAGGCATGACCAAAGAAAGAAATTTACGCCTGATGTATGAGGCTGCCATTGAATCTCGCAACAACAGTCCTCAGGTAACTTTGGTTCAAAAAGAAATCGATCCGATGTTAGCATTGCTTAAAGCTGCTGCTGCTAATAATAATGTTCTATCTATAGGTCAAGCTATGCTGGCTACTGAGCTACCTATGGAAGAAGTTGACGAGCTACTCAAAAAATCTCTCAAGCAAGGTTTGGCTCACGTCGATAATGACGAAACTACAGGCGCAGTAAGATATTATTTTGATGTTTAGTCTTGACTATGTCTTGGAATAGGGATGGTGTTCGATCCAGTGTTGGGCAATATCTATACGACGGCAGATCCAAACGCGATCGCGACTTTTGACATAATCGATAAAACGACCTAGAGCAGCAATCCGTCCAGGTTTCCCTACGAGTCTGGCGTGAAGCCCTACCGACATCATTTTAGGAGCTGTTTCCCCTTCGGCATATAAAACATCGAAAGCATCCTTAAGATAGGTAAAGAAATCATTACCGTTGTTAAAACCAGGGGCAACGCAATATTTCATATCGTTGTTGTCCAAAGTATAGGGAATGACTAAATGGGGTTTTCCTGCTACCGTTACCCAATAAGGTAAATCATCATTGTAAGCATCAGAATCATAGAGAAACCCCCCTTCTTCAACAACTAAACGGCGAGTATTCACGCTAGGAGCATAGCGACAATACCAACCCAAAGGGCGATCGCCCGTAAGTTTTTTTAGCGATGCCACTGCCTTTTGAATGTGTTCTCTTTCTTCCGCCTCATCTAATAAGTGATAGCCGATCCATCGCCAACCATGACAGCAAATATCATATCCCGCTTTGGCGATCGCTGCTGCTGCTGCGGGGTTTCTTTCCAATGCTAAAGCTGCACCAAAAATAGTTACTGGAATGTCTTTGTCTTTAAATAGGCGCATCAACCGCCAAAATCCTGCCCGACTGCCATACTCATAGATAGATTCTACCTGCAAATCGCGCATTCCTTTACCCATAGAAGAGCCTGGCACTTCTCGCAGATAAATCTCTGAGGTATCATCACCATCGGGAATCGAGTATTCTGAACCTTCTTCGTAGTTAAGAACGATCTGTAAAGCTATTTTGGCATCTTCTGGCCATTGAGGATGAGGTGGATTTGCACCATAACCAATAAGATCGCGGGGATAAGACATAAATTTTAGTTAAATAGGTGTCGAGGGTTATGTTTACTATTACTTTTAATTAGCTTCCGAAAGTTGTATCCTTTGCTACGACTTTTGATGGCGCAAGGTCTAGTATTGTCAGCTCAAATAGCTTGCCGATTTTAATAAAGCATTTTAAGCGGTAATAATTATTGAGTATGATAGGAATAGAAATATAGTCGTTCATCTTTTCTACCAAACCTTTTGAGAAAAGACGGAAGTAAGGAAATCCTGAAGGAACGCACCTCATAACGACACGACAGCAGAGGTGAAAAAATGAAGCTAACCTATCGGGGTGTTGAGTATAGTAATGTCCCCAAACCACAAGTAGTAAGAGCAGGCAATCAAGAAATAATCTATCGGGGTAATTCATCCAAAGCAAGAATTACCCCCAAATTTCCCTGGTTTAGATATCTTAAACAACTATTTAATAGCTCTGAGCCTAAACCAGTTTACGATCCAATTACATTTTGGTACGAACACAAAAGAAAATTTGTTGAGGATTGCTGGCTTTTAGATGATGTAGAACAGCTCAACTACTGCTGGTATTTGACTCAGCAAATAGAACGAAATAAATTGCGTTCGAGACAAAAAATCAAGTTAAAATATCGTGGCGTTACTTATTACCGTTGATTATAAGCGATCGCCTATAATTAAACGTCAAAGGTAGGAATGTTCGCTCCTACCTAAATTTTTGTCGATCATTGAATATCTCTCAACGGCGATCTAACTGTGCTTCTCTTGCTTCAGAATGTATTACTTGTTGTCTAGTAGTTTTACCTCCCGTTAGATGAGAAACAACGATATAGGCTACCAATCCGACCAAGGGACTAATCAAAGTTGGAAAACCATCAAAATCCGTGGTAAATATTTCGTTAGGAATATACAGCAGCGTATTATCTATACCGAAGGTAGTAGGCATCAAAACAAAGAAGATTAGTCTAGTTAGGGAACCCAAAATAATACAGGATAGCGCACCCTGCCAAGTTGACCTATTCCAATAGATTCCGCCCGCCATGGGGACTACTAATCCAGCAAAACTAAGATCGAAAGCTAGTAATAGTAAAACTCCAGTTTGAGGAACCTTTAGGGCAAAAATTACTCCCAAGACAGAAATTACAAAACCCGTCGTGCGAGTAATCAATAATAGTCTGTCCCCTGCTGCGTTGTGGTCATCAGCACGAATACCAATAATATTATGAGCAATAACAGAAGAAGTACCCAAAATTGCTCCATCAGCCGTAGAAAGAGAAGCAGAAAGGATTGCCACGATAACTAGCAATCCTAGTAACGGAGGAACAACGCCATCGAGGAGAGCATAAAGTATTGGTCCATCGGGAGTAATTCCTGCATCGGTTAAAATTTGAGGTGCAGATAAAGCGATTAAAGAAAAGGGAACGCCAATAATCAAAGTGCCTGTACCGCCAATTAAACAAGCTCTCTGTGCGGTTTCAGGGCTTTTTGCTGCAAAGATCCGCGCCATAAAGTCGATCGCAGCAATATTTCCTAAACCTAATGCGAGTAAGGTTGCCCAGTTAATTACAGCCCCAGCAGTAGGATCGCTAAGTTGAGCTAAAGCCATTGGACCAGTACCCGCAGGTATTTCTAAGCCAAAGCTAGAACCTATGAACGCCAACAAACCCAACGAACCAACAAAAGCAATACCTACTTGAATCGCATCGGTATATGCCACGGCAAATAGTCCACCGCTAGCGGTGTAGATAAAAACCACAATTGCCAACAGCATCACCCCAGCAGTATAGGTTGTGCCGAGAAAAGCCTCAAACATATATCCTCCCGCCACTAAATTACCTGCTAGCAAAAAAGAAAAGCTCAACACCATCAGCAAAGATGCCACTACTTCAGTGAGGTGATTGTATTTAATCCGATAAAAGTCTGGTAGGGTAATCAGACCCATACGGTTCATTGGTTTGGCAAAAAACAGCCCCGTCAAAAACAAACACAGTGCTAACCCAATTGGCAAAGACGCTCCAGCCCAAAAACCAAATTCTGCCGTCAAATCAGTATTACCTAAAGTAGCATTTGAGTCTACCGACTGTGCCATCAAAGTTGCAGCAGCCAAAGGCAAAACCAAACCTCGTCCAGCAACTAGGTAGTTTTCACTATCTCCTTTAACCTGTCTTGCTGCCCACATTCCAATTGCCAGGGTAGCAAACAAAAATACAATAATTCCCCAAAACAGAAGTTTTTCGGTCATAATTAATCCTGGTCTATTGACCTAATAAAATTTCCTATTTGTAGGAGTAAACTGACACTTTACTCCTACTTTTTTTTAGATTTGTCTTGCCAAGCTGGCTTGATTTTGTTTTAGGCGATCGCCTACCCAGTCAAACCACTGGGATAAACCCGCACCAGTTTTTGCCGAAACATGAATAATAGTCACGTCTTTGTTCATCTGCCGTACGTTGGCAGTAAGGCGCTCAAGGTCAATATCGAGATAGGGTGCCAAATCGGTTTTAGTAATTAATAGACAATCTGCTTCTTGGAACATCACGGGATATTTCAAGGGTTTGTCTTCTCCTTCAGTGACGCTAAGTAATGCTACCTTGGCGTGTTCGCCCACCTCGAATTCCGCAGGACAAACTAAATTACCTACGTTTTCGACCAAAACCAAATCAAAATCGGTAGGATTGTACTGATGTTCCAAGGTATGAATGCCCCCCGCGACCATCTTAGAATCCAAATGACAAGAACGCCCCGTATTAATGGGAATTACAGGAACATCGTATTTACGGAGGCGATCAGCATCTAGTTCGGTGGTCATATCTCCTTCAATTACTGCCATCTCGAACTTATCTTTTAATGCAGCTAGAGTTTGTTCGAGGAGAACAGTTTTTCCTGCCCCAGGACTGCTCATCAGATTGAGACAGGTAATACCCCAGCGATCGAAGTGTTCTCGATTATGGTCTGCGCCTTCTTGATTGGCATGAAGTAAGTTGAGTTCAATTGCAGCGTTAAACGTTTGGTGCATTGTTTTAAAAGGATAATGAATGTAGGGTGGGCAACGAAAATTATTTGCTGGCGATTAAATTTAAATTCCTATTGCCCACCAATATTAAGTTGTCAATCAATTTAAGGAACGACAGAATTAGCAACCGCGCTATATTCAATACGATCTATTTTTAGTTCCCGTCCCGATCTAATATCTTCCATCGGGGATTTGCAATCGGGACAGCTATATTGCAGACCAATTTCTGGCTGGTATTCTTGTTGGCAACTATGGCAAAAAGCAATCAAAGGAATATCGCGAATAATTAGTTCTACCCCTGCTAAAAAGGTATTGCGGGTTTGAACTTCAAAGGCAAACTGTAAACTTACTGGTTCGACACAGGTAAACTCGCCAACTATTAAATGAATCTTTTCGATTTTTGGCTGTTCTGGTTGGGAATAATACCAATCTTTGACCGTCAAGATCAAAGCTTTGGTCATATCAGTTTCGTGCATAATTATGGCGTTCGATAGTCAACAATATTGAAGTCAAAATTTGCTCGATAATAGTAAAAAAATAGCGACTAACAATTTTTTTACTTATTACCGATTACTTATTTCTGTTTACTTGTTACTTTTCTAGTTCCAGGGTTCATCTACTACCTGGGCTTCGTCATGAATGTAGGCTGGTTTTTCTTGGCGGGGTAGCTGTCCCGATAACACTAAATGAGCCATTGTGTCACAGATGACACGGGTTGCCAACAATGCAGTCATATCACTTACGTCATAGGGTGGAGAAACTTCGACTACTTCTATTCCACAAACCGTAGTGTTTTGCACAATTTTTTTGAGCAGGTGTAAAGCTTCGCGGGGTAACAAACCACCAGGTTCGGGCCAACCAGTACCAGGGACAAATCCTGCATCGATACAGTCAATATCAAAGCTAATCCAAACACAATCCGTACCGTCTGTAGCTTTCTCGATCGCAAAGTCGGCTGCTGCATCCAAACCCATTTCCGTAATATCGGTTACGGTTAAAATGTTAGTCGCTCTTTCCCGACAGACTTTTACTCCAGGACGGGGTACTTGCCAGCCCCCAATACCCAATTGAACTAGGTTTTTAGCGGGAGCATTTGCCATATTAGTCGCGTGAAACCAGGGGCAGGTATGCATTCTTTCATCCAAGTCGGTTTCTTGGGTATCGACATGGCGATCAAAGTGGATGATGCCAACTTTTTTATCTCCCAAATGACGACAAATTCCTCTTACCGTCGGAAACCCAATCGAATGATCGCCACCCAAGATAATTGGAAGTGCGCCCGATTTAAAGACATGAGCTACCCCCTTAGAAATCTGGTCGAAAGACTTTTCATTATTAGCGGGAATGGTAAAAATATCTCCCACGTCACAAAGGGTAATTTGTTCGCGCAAATCTACCCCAAGCTCAAAGTTATAGGGGGTGTATAAAGCCGAAATTTTCCGAATCCCCTGAGGTCCAAAACGCGTACCAGGGCGATAGGTGGTGCCAGAATCGTGAGGAACGCCAATAATTGCTACATCGTAATTACCTACTTGGTTGACATCTTCTATATAAGGAGCTTTTAGGAAAGTATTGATCCCTGCATAGTGGGGCAGTTCTCCCCGCGAGAAAGTAGAAATAGTTCGGTCTTTAATACTTTCCGCTGCTTCTAAACCGTATTCTAAGCCTTGATCTACCTCTTGTTGCCATCCTGTTAGGGGTAGTTCTCGTTCTTTGGCTAGTGCTTCTTGTGCTTCGCTATTGTGTCCATTTTCCTGATTATTTGGTGATTGTTCGCTCATTATGTTTCTCCGCAATTTACCTCAAGCATTCTCTGGCTAATGCTCTTTGTGCTTCGCTATTGTATTCGTTTTCCTAATTATTTGGTGATTGTTCGCTCATTATGTTGCTCCACAATTTTCCTGACAACGCAAAAAGCCCAAGAAGATCGGTACTCTGTTTCAAATACCAAATCCTCCCGGGCTTTTTTCCCGCCGTGAAGCCACCCATATCTAAACTTTTATGAGGTAGCCTGCTTCTCTTGGACCAGTCATTCAACTGCCTTGAATCGGAACCCTAGAAGCCAAATAAATTTTCCTTAGGAAAAGAATATCTAGTTACCGTAAATCAGAAAGTATAGCTTGTTACTAAAATGCGGACTAGTTTGTAGAATATCAAACAGCGATCGCCTGGAGCAAATACTAATTATTTTCCCTGATAAGATCAGAAAATACTGTCAGCTCGACTTTATTGGAAACCCACATAGATCTAGATGTTTAACAGATTAGTCAATCTTATTTTTCAGGTTTTTCATGACCCAAGTATTGTTCGTCGCTCAATCTTACTCTGTAATTTAATTGTAATTTTTACCGTAGGTTCTTTAACTATTGGCTCGCCCGCTACCGCATTATTAAGACAGCACCACGAAACTCATAATGTTCTACGTTACCACGCTCGCGATTCATTAAAAGACCGCAATGGTAATACTTGGCAAGTATTGTTATTTCCCGATAATAGCAATTCTGCGACTAAATATTATTTGCGCTTGGTAGGATTTCCTGGAATCAATTCTTTTGTTCATCCTCAATCCTTAGAAATTCTGACTTCCCAAGGTAAGATTTTAACCGCCATGGATGCTTACGAAGAGTCAGCTCCTGCTCCTAATGTCGGTCAGTATGATTTTACGCCAATCCTATCTCAACTGCCAACAAAAGGTAGCCTGAAGTTAGCTGTTCCTTTACAAGAACACGATCTATCTCTAAAAATTCCTGGAGAGGTATTGACTGAATGGCAATTGTTGACCCAAGAAATAGAAGTTAGAGATTAGAGACCAATTAGTTTATAGATTAAATTAGTAATGTCGTTATTTTGGCGTGGCGATCGGGAATCATAAATACGTGTCCCTAATGTAGGTTGTTACGACAACAAGATAAAATTAATGAATGGAGAAGAGTTGTTATCGCTCTATCAGCAGGGTAATAAAGATTTTAGCCGTGCCGATCTCAGTCAAATCCAGATTATACAGGTTGAATTGGTCAACATTGACTTGAGTAGAACTGAATTAGACTGGGCAAATTTTAGTGGGACAAATCTTACTAGAGTTAATTTCAATCGTGCCAATCTAACCAATGCTCGATTAATTAAAGCAAACTTAGCAGAAGCTAATCTTGACAGTGCCGATCTAACAGGTGCCGATCTAAGCTGGGCAAATCTAGAAAGTGCTTCTCTAGCTAGAGTAGATTTGAGCGATGCTAATCTCAGTCAATCTTTTTTTCGTGATGCTAATCTGTCTGATGCAGATTTGAGCAATGCCAATTTGACTAGAGCTAATTTGGCTGGAGCTAATCTTACTAGAGCCAATTTATCTAACGCCGATCTTACTGGAGTGGATTTAAGCGGTGCCGATCTCAGCCGTGCAGATTTGAGTGAGGCTAACTTATCTAATACCAATTTGGCTTATGCTAGCTTAAACCGAGCCGACCTTAGCGGATGTAGTTTACGCCAATCAAATTTAGAACAGGCAATCCTACAAGGAGCAAATTTGCGCTCGGCTAACTTACGAAGTGCGGTATTGGCGGGGGCAGTGCTAAAAGATACCAGTCGAAGTAACAGTAGTTTGGCAACCATTTCACAGTTGTCTTTAGCTAATTCTCAACCAGGTAATAAAATAGATTTGTGTTCTGCTAATTTGACTGGGGCAAAATTACAGGGAGTAAACTTACAAAATGCCAACTTGAGATTTGCCTTGCTGTTTAAAACAAATTTAGAAAAAGTAAATTTACAAAATGCCAGTTTGGTTGATGTATATATGCGAGGAGCAAATTTAAGGGGAGCCAACTTAAAAAACAGCGTTTTGAGTGGAATCAATTGGAAAGGAACGGTTATGCCTGATGGAACTATTCATCCTTGAATTATGGGAGGTACGACAAAGAACGATAGTCATTAGTTGTTAGTTGTTAGTTGTTAGTTGTTAGTTGTTAGTTGTTAGTTGTTAGTTGTTAGTTGTTAGTTGTTAGTTGTTAGTAATTAATAGTCGATCGCTACAAACCCAAAATAGTTTTGGCAATCTTAAAATAAATCAAAACACCCAAAACATCAACGGCAGTAGTAATAAAAGGTGCAGACATCAAAGCAGGATCTAAGCCCAAAGAACGAAACAGAAAAGGCAAAGCCGAACCAGCCACCGAAGCCAAAAGAGCGATCGCCACTAAGCTGACTCCTACAGACATCGCCACTTGCCAACTTCCCTGAAGAAAATAACCCCAGACTGTTGCCATTGTTCCTAAGATCAAACCCAACAAAATACCTGCTGCTGCTTCGCGAAAAACAACTTTTCCCGCCCCCATGTTTTCAATTTCTTCAGTATTCAAACCCCGAATCACTACCGTAGAAGACTGTGCGCCAACATTACCTCCCGTACCAGTCAACAAAGGAATAAAGGCAGCTAAGATTACTACCTGTTGCAGAAGAGCTTCCTGAGAGCGAATAATTGCTCCCGTTACAGTATTAGTCAGCAGCAAAACAAATAACCAGACTACTCGACGACGAGCTACGGTCAACAAATTGGTTTGAAAATAATTATCTTTGTCAGACTGTACCCCACCCAAGGCATAAATATCCTCGGTAGCTTCTCGTTCAATAATATCAATTACATCATCAACGGTAACTACCCCGACCAAACGTTCTTCGCTATCGACTACGGGCAACGCCACAATATCGTAGCGTTGAATAGTTCTGGCAACTTCTTCTTGATCGGTATCGGTATGGACGAACACCACGTCACGAGTCATAATCTCGGAAAGAGTCGTATCGGGAGCAGCTACTACCAAATCTCGTAGAGAAACAATTCCTTTTAGGTGGCGCGAAGCATCGGTTACGTAAAGATAATATACGACTTCTGAAGCGTTTGCCAGACTTCTAATCCGTTCTAAAGTTTGGCTGACGGTCAAATTCTCTTTCAAAGATATGTATTCGGGGGTCATGATGCGCCCCGCAGTATCTTCACCGTAACCAAGCAAAATAGCCGTGGCTTGGCGTTCTTTTGGACTTAGCTGTGACAATAAACGGCGGACTACTTTAGCTGGCAGCTCGTCAAACATTCTAGCGCGGTCGTCTGGGGACATTTGGTCCACTACGTCTAATACCTCTTGTCGTTTAAATTCCTGAATTAATGCTTGTTGAACATCACTATTGAGATATTCATATACTTCGATCGCTTCTGCCTTTGAAAGTAAGCGAAAAGCAATCAATTGAATCGACTCTGGTAAACCTTCAATTGCCTCGGCAATATCTACTGGCTGTACGGGAATCAAAAGTGATTTTGCTCCCTCTAAATTGCCACTTTCAAGTAATAATTCCAATTGCGATCGAACCAACTGTCTTAGTTCATTATGCTTAACTCCATTTAGTGTCATATATCACATCCAATAGTACAGGTTTATTATTACTTGGGCTTCACTGGTTTTTCGGTAAATAAAATACAGTTTTATAGGTGTTTAATAATTAAATCTTATCTGTGTTTCCATTTTTTAACATTTTCCATCTTTAAATGAATCCTTTTAATTTGACTGTGTTAATGTACTAGGGAATAGAGATTCGATTCGGTAAGCGTGTTTGTTTCAATTTGTCATAAAACCTGTAGGCTACTGTAGATTGGCAAGCTTCCTTCCGACATATTTATCTCAAAATAGTTTCGTCAATCAGGAGACAATAAATGTCAATCTATGTAGGCAACCTTTCTTACGAGGTCACTAAAGAAGATCTTACGACTGTTTTTGAAGAATACGGTACTGTATCTAGAGTATCTTTACCTTCAGATCGTGAAACTGGTCGCCCACGGGGTTTTGGCTTCGTAGAAATGGGTAGTGAAGATGAAGAAGCCAAAGCAATTGAAAGCTTAGATGGGGCGGAATGGATGGGAAGAGAATTGAGAGTTAACAAAGCAAGACCTCGGGAAAATAATCGTGGGGGTGGCGGTGGCAACCGTCGCTATGAAGGTTCATCCCGCAACTATTAAAATTAGAGACTTGAGGTTTACTGCTAAGATTTTTGCAATAGTTTAGCCTCATCAACCCACTTTTTCACTTGCTCTACAGGGGGCGATAATTTCCTCTGTAGGGTTGCCGCCTGCAAACGTAAGACATGGTGATGTAAGCGATCGAAAGGAGTTTGAGCAAGCTGAGATACCGAGATAATGCCAGTATGTAATAATATCCCACAATATTGACAGCCAACACTGGGGACACGGGCTAAATCTGCCAATGCTACCCATTTGCTAACAGATTTACTATTTAGTTTTAATTTGTTTGCCAAAGCTTGTTTAGACTGAAGATCATGCGCACGACTCAACAACTCTTTTGTGTCATTGATGCCGTTGGCTTTTAGCAACCTCTGTTCGGGTAGCTTCAATCCTGGTAAAAGGTCTATCGACCAATATTGTGGCTGCATGATTGTTTGAAAATTAACAGTTGAATCCTGGTAAAAAAACGAACTAGAAAGGCTTGATATTTTAGCTGTAATAGTAATGCCGTATTAATTTATCAACAAACTATTCGAGATGTCGATCGAGTACCAATTATTTACAGTAACTAACTCAAACAAATATATTGCTCTCTAATATGATTTGGGCTTAATTGATGCAGATGATTTTCTCAAAGAATGATCGGCAAAGCAACAGGTCACTAAAAATAAATCGGATCCAAAGCTAAAAAAAAGATATCCTAGCATAGAGAAAATAAGCCAATGAGTTAAAAGTAATAGCGGTGCTAGACCTCAAACTAATTCGAGCCAACCCCGAACAAATTCAAGAATTACTCAATCGTCGTAACGGTAATTATGACATACAGCCAATTGTAGAATTAGATCGCGCTTCAAGGGAATTGGAAACCCACCGCAGTCAACTTAGCGCAAGAGGTAACGAAATTGGCAAGCTGATTGGCAAAAAGATCGGTAGCGGTAGCGATCCCCAAGGAGAAGAAATTACTCGGTTAAAAACCGAAGGTAACGAGATCAAAGCTAAGTTAAGCCAACTCGAACCACAGGAAAAAGAACTGAAGGCAAAAATTGAGGCTTTCTTATTAGAATTACCCAACCTACCTGATGAATCAACTCCCATCGGCAAAAGCGAAGCGGACAATGTAGAAATTAAACGCTGGGGAGATGAATATATTCCTAACGAACGCAATATTTTGCCTCACTGGGAAATCGGTGAAAAACTAGGCATATTGGACTTCAAACGGGCGGTAAAAGTAGCTCAAAGTCGTTTTGTTAACTTAGTGGGTGCGGGGGCAGCATTAGAAAGAGCTTTGATTAGCTTGATGCTCGATACTCAAATTGCTGCTGGTTACACCGAAGTGATGCCTCCTGTTTTGGTTAACAGCAATTCTCTCCAGGGTACTAGCCAATTACCCAAATTTGCTGAAGATAGCTTTAAATGCAGTAACGACGATCTATGGCTGACTCCTACTGCCGAAGTTCCCCTGACTAACCTGTATCGAGATGAAATTATTGAAGATACGGAGTTACCTATTCATCATTGTGCCTATACTCCCTGTTTCAGACGAGAAGCTGGTAGCGCGGGCAGAGACACCAGAGGATTGATTAGACTGCATCAGTTTAATAAGGTGGAATTAGTTAAGGTAGTTGCCCCCGAAACCTCAGATGCCGAACATCAAACCTTAGTCAAAAATGCCGAAGCAATTCTTCAAGCGTTAAAATTACCCTACCGCATCTTAGAACTTTGTACGGGGGATTTAGGCTTTGGGGCGACAAAATGTTACGACCTAGAAGTATGGTTGCCCTCGGCGGGAATGTATCGCGAAATCTCCAGCTGTTCTAATTGTAAAGATTTTCAAGCTCGTAGAGCTGATATTCGTTTTAAACAGGCAGGTAGAAAAGGGACACAGTATGTACATACCTTAAATGGTTCGGGTTTAGCAGTTGGACGCACGATGGCAGCGATCTTAGAAAACTATCAACAGTCAGACGGCACGATTAAAATTCCTGATGTTCTGCAACCGTATTTGAAGCGCGAAACTTTATAGTTTTCAAGTTGTTTGGATAGTAATTAGCAGATGGCGATCGCTCTTGAGAAGATAGTCTAAACTAAGAATAATTTGTGTTGGGTTAACGATGGTGTAACCCAACCTACAGCAAACCAAGAGCAGTTTGTTTAACCAAAAGTTCTGCCGTTCCAGCCCCACATATACCCTTTGGCATCGGCAAATTCAATATAGATGCGATCGCTAGGTAGATTTAATTTGTCGCTAATCTGACTACAAAAGTCTTGACTCATAGATTTGGTTTGGTCGGGACTCATATTGCCGACGCTTTTTATTTCCACATAGCAAACGGGATCGAATGTACCTGCAAAAGTCATGGGGACACCAGCTTCAAAGGCAGTCATGACGTAAGACTCTGGTTTACCCAGGTGTTTAGCTAAATTTGCTGACAGGCTGGTTAATAGGCTTTCAACTGCTGTTGATTCGGGTTGGGAGACAGAAGACTGAATTTTGATTAAAGGCATAGTTTTTTTAGTTTGATAATAGATTCTAATTTCTCTATATCTATTAATATATGGTTTTGGCGTACAGATATCTCTTAGTATTTTCCTGCACTAAATAATCTATTAGCTATGAAAACAATCGATCATCCTGACTGGAAAAAACTGCAAAACGGCTCGGATATACGTGGTGTTGCCCTAGAGGGTGTTGCCGATGAACCTGTTAATTTGACTCCTGAAGTAGCGAAAATTTTAGGTAATGCTTTTGTCAGGTGGCTTGGGCAACAAATAAATAAACCCAGTACAGAAATAACTATTGCTATCGGACGAGATAGCCGTCTGTCGGGTGAAACTCTCAGTCAGTCTGTAATCGAGGGAATTGCGATCGCGGGTTGCCAGGTTTATAATTTCGACCTTGCTTCTACCCCCGCCATGTTTATGAGTACCATAACCGAAGGTTTTAACTGCGACGGGGCAATTATGTTAACCGCCAGTCATTTACCCTTTAATCGTAATGGTTTAAAGTTTTTTACCCCTCAAGGTGGTTTAGGAAAGCCAGATATTACGGCAATTTTGCAGATTGCTGAAGCAGGGGATCTAATTACTGGTGCTACCACAGGAAACGTCAAACGCCAGGACTTTATCTCTGTTTATGCAGCCAAATTAGTAGAAACCGTACGCCAAGGGGTAAAACATCCCGACAATTATCAGCAACCTCTCATAGGTTTAAAGATCGTAGTAGATGCGGGCAATGGCGCGGGGGGTTTTTATGTGGACAAGGTGCTAAAACCTTTGGGTGCAGATACTACGGGGAGTCAATTTCTCGATCCAGATGGTACATTCCCCAATCATGTTCCTAACCCTGAAAACCAAGAGGCAATGGAGGCAATTTGCCAAGCAGTTGTTAATAGTCAGGCTGACTTTGGCATTATTTTTGATACGGATGTCGATCGCGTCGCAGCAGTAGATCGCCAGGGAAACGAACTAAACCGCAATCGCATGATCGCTTTGATTTCTGCCATAGTCTTGCAAGAACATCCAGGTTCGACAGTAGTTACAGATTCAATTACTTCTGATGGCTTGACTCAGTTTATCGAGCAAATGGGGGGGGGACACCATCGTTTTAAACGGGGTTATAAAAATGTGATTAATGAGTCGATACGGCTTAATAATTCTGGAGTTGAATCTTGGCTGGCGATCGAAACTTCTGGACATGGCGCGATGAAGGAAAATTATTTTCTTGACGATGGCGCATATTTAGCCACTAAACTATTAGTCGAATTGGCTAGAACAAACTTACAGGGAAAACTATTAACGGATTTGATTCGAGATCTACAAGAACCAGTAGAAAGCGAAGAATTTCGCTTAAAAATTAAAGCTGATGATTTTAAAGCATACGGCAACAACGTAATCGAGCAATTACAGCAGTTCGCTACTACTCAAGATGGCTGGGATATTGTTCCTAACAACTATGAAGGAGTCAGAATATCCTGTAAATCTCCGACAGAAGATGGCTGGTTGCTCTTACGCCTCTCTCTGCACGATCCTGTGATACCTCTAAATGTTGAGTCTAATGTTGCAGGAGGAGTAAACCACATAGCTACTCGATTACTAAAGTTCTTTCAAGACTTTGAATCTTTAGATTTATCATCTCTGAGATATCTCTAAAGAGAATTAAATAGCCTTGAATGCCCAACATAACATCAGTTCGGCTCAAAAAATCTGGAACGCGATCGCCCGAACCATCGTCATGGCGATCGCCATTATAATATAAATACAGTCAACCCATAGCATTCTGGCGATTAACTTCAATGACTACTACAACCTCGAAGAAGTTATATTCCTTTGAAGAATATCTTGGATATGAAGACGATCCCGATAATCGTTACGAATTGGTAGAGGGCAAACTAGAATTAATGAATCCTCCAACTTTCCGCCATATCCTGATTGCCAAATTTATTGAACGAGAACTAGACAAAGAAATAAATCGGCTTCAACTTCCCTGGTTAGCAATTAGAGAAGGGGGAATTAGAACGGGTTGGCGTAAATCCCGCATTGCCGATGTGTATCTGGTAGAAAGAGAACAAATAATAGATTCGTTAGATAGATCGGGGGTTTTATCAACTTCGCCCTTATTGGTAGTAGAAGTAGTTAGTCCCGATTCGATTAAACGAGATTATCGTTACAAAAGATCTGAGTATGCAGCTTTAGGCATTCCTGAATACTGGATTGTCGATCCGATGCAGCAGCAGGTAACAATCTTAGTCTTAGATGAAGGTTTGTATGAAGAAACTATCTTCACCTCAGAACCATTAGTTTCTCCTACCTTCGCCGAACTCAAACTAACTCCCCAAGAGATTTTTGCAGCCGAAAATATTTAGGGTGATCGCTTGAGGCGATAATTTTATTGTACAGCGCGATCGCTATCCAAAGTAGTGCAGTCGGATTTGCTTACAATTACTCAGCAGTGAAAACCAGATTTATAATCCTATATGGCGAGTTATATAGCGAGTGCCTGTTGTTAAATCGAAATATTGCACTGAAAGTAACATACATGAAAAAAACTATTAAAAATATCAAGGTAAAAGAAATTCCCACTTTGATCAACAAGCTTGGTTTATATCCCGAACAAACGGTAAATTTTACTATAGAAGATTCGGAAAACAATTTGATTTCTACGATGATGGATCGTATTGGTAAACAAGCTCAACAAAAAGGACTGACTCCAGAGAAGCTAGAAGAATTGTTAGCAGATGAGTCCTGAACGAGTTGTTATCGATACCAATGTTTTTATTAGTGCCGTACTTAATCCTAAATTAAAGCAGGGTAAGCGCAAGAAAAATGAAGCTGTAATATGCTGTTAGAATCCATTTAATAATCAGGATTCCCAATGGTAAAAGGTTTTGGTGAAGCATCCATCGACCATCAGAAAAGTAGCAAATCCTCGTC
>JADEXJ010000140.1 GCA_015207195.1 Pleurocapsales cyanobacterium LEGE 10410 | reverse complement strand
TTACAGCACGGGCAATGCTGCGCCAGTCACGAACCAGGGTATCTAGAATAAATTTCCAGTGTCCTTTGCGACTTTTGCGCTCGTGAGCCTCTTGGGGAAGCGTTTTCCGCATTCGTTGACGCTGCTTATCTGTGATATGTACCATTGCAGCCAGAGCCTCCACATCGGCAAAGTCATACATTATGTTCTGTGGATTCTCGGTACGGGAGAGATTGAGCAGATGACCAAAGGTATGAAGTAATAGTGTGGTTAGCCTCTGGATAACTAGCGAGTCGTTTTCTCGATCTCCCCAAAAAGCAGGATTCAGTCGCTTAGTAGAAATAATGCCAACGTTTGTAAGCTGGCTGGGAAGTGCCAGAGTGTAAGAAAATGTGGTTGTGGACAGGTCTACCTCGGTTACAATCAGCAGAAAGTGAATGTTTCGCTCTAACTTCTCACTCATCCCAACTTGCAAAAAGTCGAGGGGAGCATAAGTACCACCCGACGGCATTAAGTGCGGACCCTCAAAGGAGAGCAGATCTACCTTTATCCCCAGGCTATCGGCGATGATATTTTTGAAGCTCTCTGCTGCCTGGGACACCCACTGGTGAAAGAGATCGGAGTTTTTACCTTCGACATCCATTATCATCACGCCAACCCGATACTCTTGTAAGCTGTAGGATTTAGACACAACTACACCTCGATGCTGATAAATGCGGACTCGAATCTATGTAGAAAAAGCTGTATATACTTCTCTTTTATAGAAGTGAGTTGGAAATGCCAGTTAACTAGATGTTTCCTCTTATAGCGGAAAAAAGCCTGCGAACCATCGGTTTTGGTGCAAAGATTCATAAAATGATAAATATGGATTTATTCGAGGTACAGTACTTTGCTACGTCTTAAAATAATAACGAACAATTCAAAATTATAAAAAAAATTTTAGGACTATCTATAAACAATTTTAGCTCGCTCGATTGACCTAATTCTTGCCCTTACTAATTATTGTATCTATAGATAGAGGTTTTAAGTCAAATTCTCTTTATTATAAGGTGATAGATGTGGGTGAATAATCTATCGCCGATCAAATCAAACAAACTAGGTTCAAATAAATAATATGCAATATCAGACAACCGCAGGATGGTCATTAATAACTTCAGGATTGACTACGCTCTTACTAAAAGTTTTGCCAGGTAATTCTCTTTGGTGGGGAATTGCTTTTTTAATTATTGGTGGTGGAATACTTTTTGTTAGAAAAAGCGATTCAGTTCAATCTTGAAACCAAATCTTGAAATAAATAAGTTTTCGCTGACTAACTTGTCTAAACTAAGAAGATTAATACTTAAATACTTTATCTTCAAAATCGCAAGCAAATTATTTATAAAAGCTATTTCTTTTTAGTTTGATTTTGCTACTAAAACTACTGTTTTTAGATAGATAACGAACACAGAAAGAAATCGTACTAATCTACTCGATTGAGCTGCTGCAAAATATTATATAAACCAGTGGCAATAGTATTAATTACACTTTCATTAGTCCAATAATCACAGTGTGAAAGAGGATTCCAAGAATCTAGTAAACCTCCAGCATCAACTATTTTATCTTCTTTGACTGCTTCAAAATAGGCTTGATTAAGTGATTTTAAGGGATATCCCATAATATCGCTCTCGTTATAAAAATTAATCCATTCACCTTTTAAGTCTGGATAATGCTGCTGTATTTTTTCTGAAGGGACTGCAATTGGTCGATCGAAACCTGGATAACGTAGAGACCAAAAGGGGATAGGACTAGCTAGAGTATAAACAGAAGTAAGGGTTTCTCCTTTTTCTAAAGGCGTATCGCCAATCTCGATTTTGGCTTTTTGAGCTTGTAAATCGTAGAAATAGTTGCTAGTAATAACAGTGCCTAAACTATGAGAAACGATACATAAGGGTGCATCGCCTCCTGCCTGTTCTTCTTGTGCCAACTCCTGTAAACCTTCGGCAAAACACCGATGAATCTGTTTATAACCCCAAAGATCGTCAGACTGAGAGTCAGTAACTTGATAGGTTAGACTATCGGCGATCGCCTGAAAAATAAATTCTCGTAAACCAAAAAAACTTGTCCGTTCTGGTATACCTAATTTTTCGTATAATTTTTTACGTTCCTCTTTTAATACAGGAGTCCAATTAATGGCTGAAATAACTACTCTAGAATTAGCCCAGTCTAATTTTTGCTCTTGGCTGCCCGATATTCGGGCTAGTTCTGCTAGTTTTAGCTTTAAGGCTTGTGCCATTCCCCCTGTGTATTGAGGACTTTCTTCTTCATCGAATTCGTTACCAACACAAATACCATGAGCCATTGCTACCGCAATTTTAGTTGACATCTAATCAATTTTCCCGAGTTTTAATTTTTATCATCAGACATTTTCAAGACAATCCCCGATCGTTAGAAATAGATTGCAGGTATTGCTAAAATACCGCCAAACAAACAGACAGTTCTGTTAGCCCCGTAGCTGAGTATAGTATATTGTCTAGATTAGAAATTAGTAATTGTCTGCTTTATGCTTTTTCAAGAGTAAAAAAGGTTAAATGAGAGCAAATCCCCGACTTATTCTGGTTTGGTTGCGACGCGAAGGACGCGGAGCGAAGCGGAGCTAATCCTTGAGGGCTAGTCCTTTAGGGCATTTATTCATTATTTCTAAGCGACGCTCATTGAGCTTGTCGGCAGACCAAGTTACTTCAGTCAAGAAGCGATGCCCTAAAGGATTCCCTTCGGTCACGCGCGGTCTTGGGGGTTTCCCCGCAGAGCCGAAGGCTCAAGTCGCGTCTAGCGACGCTTCGACGCTTCGCGTCGTGCAGCGACTGCATCAAGACAGTGATGTAATTTATGGTATGTAACCTCTACTGCGTCTCTAGCTATTTGAGACCTTAGTACAGGACAAAAGTTGAAAAGGAATACAGAAAAAGGGTTTCATGAAAAGTAACTACACTTTTAAAAAGAAACCCATATGGACAATGTTAGCTTGCTTCGCAATACCTTGAAACCTTACTTGAAATGGCATGGAGCAAGATTAAGCTTCCTAGCACTATTTCTCATTGCCCTATTCCGAGTCAAAACGGTAAATTTAGTAGATTTATCCCTTGGATTTAAAAGCAAAGCCAAGAAAGGGTCTAGTTATAAAAGACTGCAAAGATTCTTGCGTGAGTTTGACATAGACTACTACAGCATGGCTAAATTAGTTATCGAGATGATGGAAATTCCTCAACCTTGGGTACTAAGTTTGGCTCGAACTGAATGGCAGTTTGGAAGTAAAGTATTTAATATTTTGACTTTGGGTGTTGTTCATCAAGGAGTCGCATTCCCATTACTATGGTGGATGCTGGACAAGAAAGGAAACTCGAATACTATTGAACGTATCGAGCTATTGAAAGAGTTTGTGGAACTATTTCATGAGTATCAAATTGCTTACTTGAGTGCCGACCGCGAGTTCTTAGGTCATGACTGGCTTCAATATCTACTCTCACAACCGATGATGCCATTTAGAATTAGAATTAGAGAAACAGAGCTTGTGGGTGATGGAAAACATCAACTTTCAACGCGCATCGTCTTTTCTCACCTTCAGATGGGACAAAAATCACTGCTCAAAAGAAAGCGAATTTTGTGGGGTCATCAAGTTTATATTGGGGCTTTGCGTCTACAAGATAACTCTTTGTTAACTATTATTGCTCCCAATTATTGTCATACTGCGATCAATGACTATGCCCAACGTTGGGGTATCGAAACTCTGTTTGGTATTTTTAAAAGTCGGGGTTTTAATTTAGAAGACACTCATCTAATTGATTCAGAGCGTTTGAGTCGCCTATTTGCTCTGCTCACGAGCGCTCTGTGTTGGGCATATCGAACAGGTCAATGGTTATCCAACCACAAACCGATTGTAATTAAAAAACATGGACGAAAGGCTAAAAGTATTTTTCGTTATGGCTTCGATTATTTGCGCTCTATTTTCTTAAATTTAGATGAATCTCAAGCTGATTTTCTTCAATCTCTAAAATTTTTGTCCTGTACTTAGGTAATTACCTTAATTTCAAGATACAAGGATACCGAGACCGAAGGGAATCCTTTAGGGCTTCGCATAAAGGTTTATTTTTGTCTGCTTTGGCTCGTCCGCAGAATCTTTTTGTTTATGAGGAGGTGACAGATATTTCTCGGCTAGCTGCGGCATATGCCTATGGACTTACTAGAAATCATACATGCGGGCAAGCCCTTTGTTTTAGTGACGGTAATAAACGTGCTGCTTCTTGAAGCATTCGCTCTTTGCTGCGAAGCAACAAGACCGCGATGCTTCGCTTTTTTGGCTATTGGTATGTTCTTGGCGATTAATGGTTTCTTATTAAAAGTAGAGCCAACAGAAGCAGTAAATACAATGCTGGCTTTGGCTGCTGGAGACTTAACAGAATTAGATCTTGCTAGCTGGATTGAAAAATTTATCGATTCTGCTTGAGTATAGTTTTGGTTGCTAACGGTCAAGGCTTGTGATAATTTTTCCGCTCGTGTACGTCTTTTAGTCAACTAGCAGCCTCTTGCTCTTTTGTTTTCTACCCTCACCCTAGTCAGTTAGCGTTTGATTCAAAACAGTTAAGCTTAAGCCTGTTTGATAAAAACTAACATCAAACAGACTTCACTATATCAAATTCCGAAGCAAGATCAATTTGGAATAACGTTTACTGCACAAGGTCCTTTCTTACCTTGCCCAACTTCGTATTTCACTTTCTGTCCCTCCGCCAGAGTAGTGTCGCGACCGCCTTGAATTTCTGAGGCATGAACAAAAAGATCGGAGCCTCCGTCATCTTGAAGTATAAAACCAAAGCCTTTTTCGTCATTAAAGAACTTTACAGTACCCGTGCTCATACAGTTTTCTCTTTGCTAAATAAATAATCCAGTCGCTCAAAGTGTATCGTAAAAACATTGGATACAGTACGTAACTATATGCACTCTTTGCATTCCCTGCGGTTATGCTTGCGGTATCCGTGATAGACACGAAGCGGTTATACCACAAGGGTACAATGTCCGAAGGTGTCCCTGAAGGGATATATGTTTACGGTATCCCCGTAGGGGACACTTCGATATATCCTTGTATCTTGAAATTAAGGTATCCTGTGACGGGTAGAAGTTCTCGACTGAGGTGCAAGATCTGAGTTAGAGCTTACGCCCCTTTATTCTGGCTTTAGGCGGTTTAGAGGTTGAAGCTTCCCAGACAAATTTGATGGGGCTAGGCTGCGATTGCGAAGCTAGAGGGGGCGGAAACGGCGAACTTGTTTCGCCATGTTCCACGCCCGCTAGAAGGCATCGCGTGGTGGTCGAGTTCACTTTTGCTTTAGGTTGAGAAATTTCTCTTGTCGGATTTCTAAATCAGAGTCAAATACTTGAGGTACTGGGGAGGGAACGGAGTCTTGAGCCAAACTGTAGCAAATTCCCCAGCGACAAATAGCAGCATAAGTAGGGATGCCAGTCTTTGTTTTGATATTGATTATTTGGTATCTGGTCTTTTCGCTAAATCTCAAGCGTTTAACAATTGGTCGCATAGAACAAGCTGGGGATAATATTTTATCCATCCCCAGCGTCAGCAATTGCGAGTTAAAAAATTAACTTCTGCCTGTACGAAGTAGAAGTTACTAACCCAAGCCTAAGAATTAATTGGGGAACAGTTGAAAATAACTACAAAGCTTTTTGTAGTTATTTCTAAAAAGGATCGTGGTAAAATAACACTAATAAACCAATCTAAACGGTTGAACTCATGGGCATTTCAATCGACCTCAGAGCTTTCACTCCCGCCATTAGCGATCGCGATCTACAACAGCTGTGTGCAGATAATCCAGAAACCAGATTTGAGACCGATCGCGAAGGAAAACTAATTGCAATGTCACCAACGGGTAGTAATAGTGGAAAACTAAACATGAGTTTGGCAGCTCAAGTTTGGTACTGGAATCAACAGTATAAGTTAGGTGTGGTGTTTGATTCTTCCACAGGATTCAAATTGTCCAATGGCGCAATTCGCTCCCCTGATGTTAGCTGGATTAAACAGGAGCGATGGAACGATTTAACTCCCAAAGAACAACGTGGCTTTGCCCCTATAGACCCCGATTTTGTGATTGAGTTAATGTCCCCTACCGACGATCTCGACGAGCTACAGCAGAAAATGTCAGAGTATATAGATTGCGGAATTAAGCTAGGATGGCTCATCAATCCTGACTCAAGACAGGTAGAAATCTATCGCCCATCTCAGGACAAAGAAGTTCGAGATTGTCCTACAAGTTTGAATGGTGAAAACATCTTACCCGAACTCAAGTTAGATTTAACCGAAATTTTTTAATTTTGTTCAAAACCAAATTCAAGCCAGATCCAAACTAGATAAGTTTGTATCGTGCAACTTATGTTCCCGAAGGTGCACAAGTTATCGATCTCGATTAGAGCTATATCCTTTTTGCAAATAAACTGGGAAAAAATCGAAGACTACCGCAATACTTAACTTTAACTTAGCTATAGCTACTTCTTACCCTTAACAACCGATTCATCCGCCCTGTCAGGTTTATCGGATTCTAAACCTCCTAATTTCAGCAAATAATCAGCAGCCTTTTGTGCCTTATACACTGCTCTAAAAAAAGCTTGAGGATCTAAATTGAGTAGCGACCAGTAATGAGACAAATAAGAGGCATGGTGTTCTAATTCAATACTGGCAAGACCGAAATAATTACCTAAAAAAGAAGCACCAAGATCTGCCACCAGCTCTTCCTGGTGGTATATTGGATTTTTCAGATTGCCGCAACAAGGTCTGTCTAACTTATCAGGAGTAGCTGTCCAGTGAATCAGCTCGTGAAACAAAGTCGCCCAATAGCCGTCTCTAGAGGTAAACTGATGGCTAGGAGGTAAATAGATTTTATTCTTTTTATAGTCGTGATAGGCTTGATTTCCCCCATAGCTAATATCAGCATCGATGCGACGGACAAAAGCCTCAATCTCCGAATCCTTAATAGGATCGATAGAACTGCTCGGCTCTATTCGAGTTATGAAATCGGCAATTTTAACTTCAGACTGACTATCATCAATGCAATCAATATTAAATACCATCAGCCATTTAAAGGCTGATACCAATTCTCCATGAAGATGCACTAAATTAATAGTAACGATAGGGTATGAAAAAATGGGGAATAAGTTTGAGGTACAAGTAAACGAAAGCCAAGAAGAATTAAAACATCGATTGCATCATGCAGTTACCGCCTAGAAGTTCGCTTTGTTTGACATCTTTGACATCATTTTTAGATAGGGTAGTCATAATTTCTACTTGGTCAGCCTCTGTCTAATCTAATTTGGATCGTAGTGCTAAATTTTGAGGAACTTGTGAGATTAGGATAAAAAACGAGAAGCTACTGTTGAATAGTAACAAATTGTGTTTCCCTGATGCGGAACTAAAATAGCCAAGCTACGATAATAATCAAAGAGTAATCTATGTACTATGCAGCAGCATAATACTTATAAGCCGATTCAGTTTAGACTATTAGATTATTCTTGAATAAAAGTCTGTATCTTCCATGAGGAGGTACGTTATGAAACTCCATTCACGTCACTTACTTACTTGGGGTTTTGTCGGCGCGATGCTCTTAGCCAACCCAGCGATCGCACTGGCACAAGATACATCTAACTATATTGGTCTAGGTGCTACTGATGAAGGCTTTGCAGTCAATGCCAAGCTAGAATTAGCCAAACAGCTTTCTGTACGTCCTGCCGTACTTACAGATGTAGAATTTGAAGACGATACAGAAGTTACCATTATCGCACCAGTTACCTATGACTTTGAATCACCTTTCAAAGACGGAAAACTCTTACCTTTCGTCGGTGCAGGTATTGGCGGAACTACCCGCGATGATGGTAGCGTTGGCTTAACCGTTACAGGTGGTGCAGATTATCGTGCTAGCAACAAACTAACTGCCAATGGTTCTGTTGCTTGGCTGGCATTTGATGACGATCGAGTAAATGTCATTGTTGGTTTGGGTTATATAGTCATTTCAAATAAGTTTTGAGAGGCGATCGCGTTCAGAATAATCTTTAACAATTTGATCGACATCGGTATCTTGAGGGGCATATTTTCGCCTCTTTTTCATTGCAGCAAAATCATGCTCAATCTGATTGAAGTCAGGAGAATATTTAGGTAAAAACAAGACTTGATGCCCTCTTGCTTCAACAATTTCTTCAATCTTACTTTTACGATGGATTGGTGCATTATCTATGATTAAAGTTGAGTCAGGATGTAGCTCTAACATGAGCCATTGCTTTAACCATTGCTCGAAACCAGCCGCATTGATACTTCCTTTTATCAGCATTGGAGACAGTAACTCTTTCTTTCGTTTAGCTGCTATAAGATTTTCTCTGGCTGTTCGCTTCCCCGTTCTTGAACCATAGAGCTTTTGACCTCGTTTTGCATAACCCTCATCTTGATATACACGATTGTCAAAACCACATTCATCTATGTAAATTAGATTCTGAGAACCTTTTTGTCGAACAATCTGGCGTAGCTTTTGAAGATACTTTTGTCTTTCTCTATGGTCACGTTCCCGATACCTTGGCTGTTTTTTTTCTTGTCATATTCATTTGCTTAAGCGCATACCAAATGGCACTTTTATGAACTCCGAAATGTTCTGCTCTGTCTTGAAGTTTTACATCTGGTCGTTCTTGTACATCTTTCTCTAACGCCTTCCAATCCAGTTTTCGATGACGGCGTTTAACTTTTGTGGGAGCTAAATTCTCTCGATTTAGCCAGTTATGCACCGAGCCTTTTGATACGGAAAAACGTCTAGCTGCTTCTATTTTTGCTCCACCCTCATTGACAAATTCAACTACTCTTTCACGTAAATCAACACTGTATGTCATTTGTCCTCTCTTTGCTACTCTCAATTCTTATTTAAAACTACTATAACTTCTGAATTTGGTCAGTGGTTGGTTGCATGGAGTCATTCTCACTAACCACTGGCGTATTTTTGGCAACATCTTCAAGTTCTTTTAAATTAGAAAATCATAGGTCATGAACATCAAATTAAATCCCTCAAACTCACTACTGGTAGTTCTTGTGGCTACTTCTTTGGTAACACTTGGCGCGTGCCAAGAGCGAACTGCACTCCTAGTTAAAGATTCAAGTACCTCTATTGCCATAGAACGAACTGGCTTAGATGGAGAATACGATCCTAGTGGATTAGCTAAAAGAGTTGCCAAAGCATTTTCTGAAGACCCTACTTTCAAGGATATATTGACCATCTATGTCGCCCAAAACAATCGCAACATTATTTTAAAAGGTTCGATTAGCGATCGCAATCTGCTAGAGAAGTTGGTCGAAGCAGCTCAAAATGCTGAAGGAGTTAGTAAGGTTGATGCAAGTCAAGTGGAAGGTTTTTAGCGATCCTGGTGAGGAGTAAGAAATGGCGATCGATAAATTAAATAATCACAAATTCCTCAAATAATTTGCTTAATCTATAAATAGAGAAAAGAAACAATTGGTGTCTCGATTCCACTTTTGAACTCCAAATCAGTGGAGGGTATCATGAAAACCACAAGCTACTTCGGTTCGCATCATCGAGTTATTCACTGGCAAAAAGAACATACTGCGAAAAAAACTTTAGCTCGCTTGAGACAGAGCATTACTAGCAGCCTAAGTAAATTAAAAGAACATCTAGGCAACTTACACACCGATTCCGAACCAAAAATATGGCAGAAAAAAGATAGTAAGGGTAATCTCTATTATCGAGTTTACGATCCGATTTGCGATCGCTATTTTTGCCTTAATTCGGAAGCAGAAGTCAGATGGTGGTTGGATAAACGTTACTATCTTTAAAAGAACCTCAAGAATTGAAATCTATTGTCAATCGCCTCATTGACAATTTGGGGATATTCCGCAATTAATAAATGTCCTGCATCCGCTAAATGTAAATGTTGACCCAAGGGAAAACGACTGGCTAACTCTTCTCCCATTTCTAAGGTGAAACTGGGGTCTTGTCCGCCAGTAATGACCAGTATAGGAATCTTGGGCTTAAATTCCCGATGGCGTTGCCAAAAGTCGTAACCCCAAAATATTTCTAAAGCATCGTAGGGATGGGAGTCGGTAGGAACGGGACTTTCAAGAAAAAAACGTTCTACTTTAGTATGCCAATGGCGATCGCTTGCCAGACGATTAGTTAGAGTTTGCACTCCTGGTAAATGATATAAATACCGTCCACCCCAAGTCAAAAATTTCATTAAGGGGATTTCCCACCAAGGATCGAGATCGTGCGTCCCTCCTGCAATTAACACCAAACCACTAGCGCGATTGCGTCTCGCCCACTCTAAACCCAAAGGTACGCCATAACTATGACAGCACAGAATTGGTTGCTTTATTTTGTAGCGTCTTAGTAAGCGAGTCAGATCTCGGCGATGTCTGCCCAAAGAATAGCGATTATAAGGGGTAGATTCTCCATGTCCCCCTAAATCGTAAGCTAATACTTCCCTTCCCTGACTGAGAAAATATTCATATTGCGCTCGCCAGTTAAAACGATTTCCTAAGCCACCATGAATAAAGACTAATGCTGGTGCTATTCCAGCATGATAGCTAACCTGTAGCTCAACCCGACGGCGTAATTTGACTGTTCGACCAACTAAATAATCTTCACTTTCTGTCATCTATTTTCACAATATTTGTTTCTCAAATTTTTTAACCAGTCTCAAAACAATTAAAACTATTGTCGTACCAATTAGTCCAAGTTGCCATAAACCAACACCAGCAGCTATTCCCAATCCTGCTACTACCCAAATTGCAGCAGCCGAAGTCAGCCCATGAATGGGCGGTTTTTTAGTTGCCGTTTGAGCATCACGCCAAATTTCTCCTGCCCCTAAAAAGCCAATTCCCGTAGTGATTCCTTGAATGGCGCGAGAAATAGCATTGACATCGCTACTATTGGGACTCAAGAGAATGGGAAGTGAACTACCAGATACTCACCCTATCGGGTAGAGTGCTGGCTTCCAAATTCATCCGCAACAGCAACGACAGTGGACTTACGCCCTCTGCGCTGTCTTACATTGCGTCCTTTGGCAGTCTCCCCCGTCCCAGAGGAGAATAAAATTCTGATACCTTCATCTCTACAGTTTTTAGCAGCATTGATATCGCGATCGATGCCTTTGGTGTTGCAGCTAGGGCAATCCCAAGTACGAATATCAAGAGGCAAGCTATCAACTACATTCAGGCAGTTATTACAAGTCTTACTCGAAGGAAAAAACCGATCTATTTGAAAAAATACTTTCCCTTCTTTTTGGCACTTGTACTCAAGAAAGTTCAAAAACATTCCCCAACCACAGTCATTTATAGCCTTAGCTAGTTTGTGATTACGAACCATTCCTTTGATATTTAAGTTCTCGCAAACGATAACTTGGCTCTTGTTTACTAATTTACGAGATAGTTTATGTAAAAAATCTTGACGAGCATTACTAATTTTTTCATGCGCTCTAGCTACCAATTTCCTAGTTTTATTTCTAGAGTTAGAACCTTTTTGTTTCCGAGATAGTTTTTGCTGTTTGCGCTTTAAGTTACGTTCGTGTTTTTTGAGATTTTTTGGGTTATCATACTTGCTTCCATCGCTAGTAATGCAGTAGCTTGAGATGCCAAGATCGATTCCTAGTACCTTCCCATCACTATTGCATTTAATTCCGCTAGGATGCCAATTATTTTAACATATATTTTTTTGTTGTTAAGATAACCACGTACCCTTAGTTCTTGACTGGCTTCATCCAAACACCGAGGCTTGCCTACGTTGCTGGGCTTCTGCCAGATTCAGCTAAATTATGAATCAGTTACAAACCAAAGTTTTAACCAGAATTATTGCTTTACTGACTGCCATAGTTGGCATCGTTAATTTATATTCTGCCGTTACCCCTGGTGTGCCTGAAAGAATCGCCACTTTACGTAATATTTATCCTTTTGAAGTGCGGGCGGGGAGTCATATCTTTGCTGCGGTGAGTGGCTTTATTTTGCTTACCCTAGCTTCCAGGTTGCTACGACGGAAGAAAGTAGCTTGGTTGTTAACTATCATTTTATTGATTGTTTCTATTGCTTCTCATCTACTCAAAGGTTTGGATATCGAGGAAACCATTCCCGCGATTGTTTTACTGGGGCTATTAATTGGACTGCGTAAGAATTTTACCGCGCGATCGGATCGCCCTTCTATGGCACAAGGAGTAAGAGTCTTAATTGGTGCGTTATTGTTTACCTTGGCTTACGGTACGGCGGGTTTTTACTTGATGGAGAAACAATACCAAACTCAGTTCGATTTACTTCAAGCAGTGAAACAAACACTAGCCATCTTTTTTACTACCGATAATGCTGGATTAACTGCGACTACTCGTTTTGGTAGCTTTTTTATTACCTCGCTATATATCGTGGCTGCCAGTAATATTCTGTATGCTGTCTGGATGCTATTACGTCCCGTATTACTGCCAGTAGGGGGAACAGATGAGGAGCGAGAACGAGCTTTAGATTTAATCGAACAATACGGACATTCTTCTTTAGCCCATTTTTGCTTGTTGCCCGATAAAAGTTACTATTTTTCTCCTTCTAGTAACACAGTAATTGCCTATGTGCCTAAAGGAAGAGGAGCGATCGCCCTCGGAGATCCTATCGGTGCGCCAACAGATTTAAAAGATGCCATCATTGGCTACAGAGAGTTTTGCGATCGCAATGATTGGTATCCTGCTTTCTATCAAACTCTGCCTGAAAATCTCAAACTATATAAAACTCTTGGTTTCAAAGTTGTCAAAATAGGTGAAGAAGCAGTGGTCGATCTACATACTTTTACTATCCAAGGAAAGCCAGGGAGAAATCTCAGGAATTCTCTGAATCGCTTTACTAAACAAGGCTATAGTGTCAAGTTTTATCAGCCACCTATTGCCGATGAATTGTTGGACAAATTAAAAGTAATTAGCGACCAATGGTTGAATGAGATGGATGGTTCAGAGAAGCAATTTTCTTTAGGCTGGTTTGACTATGATTATCTGCGAGGTTGTGAAATAGCGACAGTAGAAAGTCAGTCGGGAGAAATTATTGCTTTTGCCAATATCATTCCTGAATATCAGCTCAATGAGATTACTATCGATCTGATGCGGAAGCTTAATGATACCGAACATGGAGTCATGGAATTTCTGTTTGTCTCTCTATTTCAGCACTATAAAGAACTCAATTACGATGGTTTTAATCTTGGCTTATCGGCTCTTGCAGGACTTAAAGAAAATCGCCAATCTCCCCGCCTAGAAGGAAGTTTAGACTATCTCTACGAACATCTCAACCGCTTTTATAATTTCCAAGGTTTACACGGTTTTAAGGATAAGTTTAATCCCCGTTGGGAGTCACGTTACTTAATTTATCCCAGCCTAACTGCTTTACCTGATGTAGTAGTGGCTTTGATTCGGGCTGATTCGGGCGATCGCCTTTTGGATTATTTCAAACCAGGAGCATAATGTAAGACAATTTGTTTATATCAATTTTCAACAGCGCGATCGGATATGCTCTCTAGCCGAGAGCATTCCCCACACTCAAAAGTAACTTAAGACTCAGATCGAGAATTATTGGAGTCTGTTGCGTCGGAAAACTATACCCAACAGAAGAAACACAATGGGAGCTACCACCCCATAACCAATGATTCCAATATTCCGAATTTGCATATTCGCAAGTGGTACACCAATCAACCCGACAAGACTCAAGACACCACTGATAATCATGAGATTCCGTACTATTATTTCTAGCCTGCCCACTTTGAATACAGGCGCAGCACAAAACATTGAGAGAGCAAAGAACCAGTCCCATGCGAGGATGTCTAGGGTATACACCACAGAAGGCCACTTGAAAGACAAGAACAAAGGAAACCAGTCCAATTCAGTAGCTTTAATCTGACGGCTTACAGTCAGGATAACAAAATGGACGCTGGACGTAATACCTGCTAAAAGGATCGTAAAAATGAGTGCAGTAAAACTATATGCTTTAACCTCATGAGAAGCATAAGCATGAACTGCAATCATGACAATGACCATCAATGGTGCAATAAGGACAATGAGTAGTTCCATGATGGAGAAGAAAGGATCGCCGATTGGGTCTTGAGGCGACTTAAGAGAGAGAAATCCGAGAACTGTCGTGACAGCGTAAACCACCTCAAGCAAGAATACGAACCAGGCTGCTGTTATTCCGAGCGCACGATGTTGGAGTGTAAAACCTTCGTGAGACATTTAATTCTTTCCATATAAAAATAAATGGTCTTTTTAATTTACAAGAGAGGAGAATGGTTCTTCAGACGATAAGGATTTTGGATGGTTGTTGTTAGCACTTTTGTCAATAGCTTGTAATAAGAGATAATTTAAAACCGTTCTTAAGGCAATAATGGCTGCTAATTGACCGATATCATTCCAAGTTGGTGCAATCGTGGTCTTTAAAATGCTACCTCCAACCAGAAAGCTCAGTCCTAGGGAGAAAGAATAGCCTAACTCTAAACGACTTTGCTGAAAGGCGATCGCCGAGCGATCGTTAGAAAAAATGTACTTGCAGTAAATAGTTAGAGCTTTAATTATCCCCGTGACAATGACAAACAGTGCTAACAACTGACATAAACTAACGGGACTTAAACAATCAAAAAGGACAAAATAGACTATAATACTTACCAAATATATATTTCACGTCGAAGAAGTAACCGATGAAAGAAACCACTCCCGCAGCCATGCCACCTTGTTTCGATAAATGGTGTAAACGCTTCGATGATTTATTAAGAACTAAGGCACAAAAACGAGAGTTTAGAAACTATTTGGGAGGATTATTGGGAGAAAGTGAGCGAAAAAACATATATCAAATGGCTTCAGATTCAGTAGGGGTGACTTACCACAAATTGCACCATTTCTTGACGGAAGCGACTTGGTCGGCAGACAAGATTAATGAACGTCGTTTAGAGGTGATGAATAAATGTAGTCAAACTAAAATAAGTAGAGGATTTAGCCTGATTATTGATGATTCGGGACATCGCAAAAGTGGCAATTTTACCGCAGGAGTGGGTAGACAGTACATAGGAGAAATTGGTAAAACTGATAATGGCAATGTGATAGTAACAACTCATCTATATGATGGTAAAAAAAGTCTGCCTTTAGACGTAGAATTATATCAAAACGCCAAATCATTACCTCTGGGCAAGAAAGACCAAGAATTCAAGAAAAAACCAGAGTTGGCTTTAGAACTAATCGATAAAAGTCTAGAAAGAGGCTCTAAACCAGGAATAGTATTAATAGACTCAGGATATGGCAACAATACAACCTTTTTAATTGAATTAGAAAAAAGAAGATTAAACTACTTAGGAGGACTAGCTAAAAATCGAAAAGTTAAAATTATCAACTCGACCAAAATAACAGAAGAAATAAGATTAGATATTTTGGCAGAGTCTTTGCCAGAAGAGGCTTTTGCTGAAATAAAGATTAACTTAGAAAAACCGAGAACTGTTTGGGTAGCTACTATTGAAGTAGAAATATCACGCCTTAAAGGTCAGAGAAAAATAGCTATCGTAATGAATGCTCCAACCTTCTCTGATGCAGACGATATTGATTACTTTATTAGTAATGTTGAGCCATCGATAGTAACTTCACAGTGGGTAATTGATACTTATTCACAAAGAAATTGGGTAGAAGTTTTCTACCGAGAAGCTAAAGGTTGGTTAGGACTAAAAGAATATCAAATTAGAGGTAAAGAAAGCTTAAAAAGGCATTTTGTTCTAGTCTTTTGTGCTTACACTTTTATCCTTTGGCACAAGCTAACTGGTGGATTAAGAAGGCGTTGGGCAAACAAACCTTTGAACACCTTTGCTGAAGCTTTAGAAGCATTTCGTACAGCTATGTCTTATCGTTTTGTGTCATGGCTCAACCAAAATCGTGATGTATTCATTGCTTATAAAGCCAGTTTGGGGTTTGTTTGGGCTTGATTTTTGTTTAAGTCCCGATTTTGATTGCTAAATGGTTGCGTAGATTCTAGCACGTAAACCTAAAGTTTCAATGTGGGGTCGCTACAATTACTTTGATGTTCGGGGTCGATAAACGCGCCTGTTTAATTCGTGACCAATATTTACCCAAATAGCCTTTGCGACTTAGAACATTAGAAATAGAGGTACGAACTTTATTTCTCTGAACTTTATTCCAGTCCGACCGAACTGATGGAGGATAGAGATAATCAATCACATCGTCAATAGAAAAGCGAAGCAGCGCGTTGCGCGGGTTCCCCGCGTTGTAGCGACTGCTTCAAGAAGCGTTTGGGACGATTTTCCTCTATGTATCCCTCGATTG
>JADEXJ010000139.1 GCA_015207195.1 Pleurocapsales cyanobacterium LEGE 10410 | reverse complement strand
AACGTAGCACTCGTCAGAAAGCGAAGCGAGCCAGCATGGATGTAAGGTATTTGCTGAAAGTTCTTAACGCTTCAATTCCCTTACACTCTAACTCATCTGATGCCTAAATTTTCTTGCGCTTACCCTGTAAATTAAAGTTGTTAATTATGGTAAAAGAAACCAGACAAGGTAAGTCCCGAACGGAGCGCTCGTTTGTTTGGCGAAGAAGATCGTCATTTTACTTATAAAATTCACATCATACTAAATCCAATTGGTAAAAGTTACTTTCATTGGCAGGCAAAAACTCATCTAAGTCCCCCAGAATTGGAGAGCGACCCCGCGTGCGTTTTACGCGTTTGGGAATGCGCGGTGGGATTTAGGGGGCGATACATAAGTAACCTCTATGAACAGGATTTAGTATCAGACGTGTAAGATAAAATTTTACAAAATATCAAACCGTAATCGTTTTAGAATCGAGATCGGGATCTACTGGTTCAAAACGCAATACCATAAACTGTTCTGGATATAAACCTAGAGATTTATAGGTGCGTCCTTGTTTATCGCTGAATTCCACTTCAAAAGCTGCGCCATTGGCTAAAACTTCTACAACAGTTCCTACTTGACCCTGCCAAAGATTTTGTTCGGGAAGATCGACCTTCAATGCTACTACATCAAATAGTTCAATGTTCTTGGTTGTCATTTTGCGTTCACCTTTAGTCATATCAGAGGGTAACAGCTTGTCAATCGGGGAATTGTAGAATCGTTTTCAATAATCCAACCACTACGGACGATTGTACTTTTATTTCGCCATTCCAATCTAAAATCTACACTATAGCGTTGCCCAAATATGTCTTTTTCTCCTATCTTAGCTGGATAAGTTTTCACAGCTCCGAGTAAAGCCTGACGTAATTTAGGTGCATCTTCGACTACCATACCTAATGTAGATTGGAAAAGTCTTGCTTTATGTTTACCTGTACTATGGTCTGAATTAAGGCAATAATCGCGTAATTTACGAATATCGACAACTGCGTTTTCCGCATTGGGAATAAGTTCTGTCAAGTTAGATTCTTCTATCAAATTTAGACTTATCGCCATCAATTTTACAGTATTGAACGTGCGATCGCCTGCAAGATTAATTATGGGTTCGTTGATTGTGTTGCATCAACCATCATTTTGTCTAGCAACACTTAAACGAGATGCTTCTCGATCTAAAGCTCTAATCATCCATTGAGGTAGATCGATGTTGACTTTTGTTTGTTGAAGGTTGACCCGCTCGGCGTTTGATAGGTCGAAATATTCTAAAATACTTTCTTCACCCTGGTCAAACTTACGGTCTAGTTCAAAGTTCATAGATACATAATATGACAGCGATCGCTGAGATAGTCTAAATAAAAAAGAGCGTCTGTCTACAAAATTGGCGATCGCTGCTAATAAATCGCAATAGAAGAAGGATTGATAAGCAAAAAATAGTGCTTATTGTAGCTTTCGGATAATTATATCTTCTTGATCGCCTATCTATTATATTTATTCAGACTTATATTTTATCTTGAAGGGCGATCGCGCTGGTTACTAAATCGGGGTTGTTAGTTTTTGTCTGAAAGCAAAAATTATGGACATTAAAATTCGCCGATTGGCTACGGCAATGTTCTTCTGGAACGGGAATGGTTATAATCTGGGTAGTAAATTTAATTTTGCCACCAAATTTTTGAACTACGATTTATTAGTTTTTGGCGGAATAGCCTCGACTCTGCCATCTGGATAGACTTTTAATTCACCACCAATGTTTTCAATTTTTGCTTCTGCAATTTTACGGATACGTTCGTCTTTACTATTATTCCAAACCACAAACCAAGTATTGACTTGTGTAGCTCTAATGTCTGGTTTGGTGGTTAGAAACTCGGCAGTATCGCTCGCTGATTCGGCAATAAAATTATCTCCTTTGATTTCTGCCCATTCTGAAGCTTTAAGGTAAGAATGGCGAGCTTGTTCCAAATCTCCAAGAAACAATATTTCATCAACTCCTTTATATAGCCAAACAAAATGCGCTTGTGGCAGATTTGGAGTTATATATTCTAATCCACGAGCCATTAATTCTATTGTACGTTCTGGAGTTCCTGCAAACATCGAAGAAGCAGGAGAAATGATTATATATGCTAAAGTAAATCTCGGATCTTTTTGAGTAATCACCTCCAAATAATCTGGACTTAATGAATAACCAGTCTGATACCTAGCTTTACTATCGCCAAAATATTGCAAAAATTGTAGCATTGTCCAATCGGAGACTAAATTATCAAATCCGAAAGTCGGCGATTTTTTTATAAAAGATAGTCTTATAGCTTCGCTTTCTTGCTGTTTTGAATACGTTTCTTTAGTTAGGGTTTTTTCTGTTATTTTTTTAACTTGAGTAGATTGTAAGTTAGTGATCGAAAATAGACATCCTACGCTTAAGCAAAATAGTAATGTTTGTTTGAACATTGGAGATGAGAGCTGATTAATCATTAATTTAAACAAGCAGATATTCTTGTATGCAAATAACTGATAATACAAGTTGTCTTCTTTTATTAGTTGTCTTCTTTTATTAAAAGATTGGTTTAGTTCCTGAATTACAAGTAGGAATACCAGCAGTAACAGTAGGAGGAATAGGTGCAGTAGCACCATCAGCAACATTCTGTTGACAGATAATTTCTGTATAAGCACCAGAAGAAGTTAGACCGACAGCAGATGAATAATCTTTAGTGTCAAGATTAAATTGACTTTCTACTGTTGCAATATGGATTGCTCTCTCAGAATCGGGCGTACCGCTATTAGCGAAAGAATAATATTTACCAACAGCAGTAGCTGATAGCTCGTTAAGGTTACCAAAAGTCCCCATTTCAAGTCGATGAGCCTGTTGCGCTCGATTAATCGCACCGAGATTGCTTCTTGCCTCTGTTTCTCTGCCTTTTCGCACCTGCTCTAACATATTTGGAAAGGCAATCGCACTTAGGACACCTATAATAATTATTACTACCAGTAACTCAATTAGAGTAAAACCTTGGCAATTTTTCGACTTTGAAATATTTAATAATTTCGATATGGGTTCATATATAAGCATAAGTTTGTTTAAATTAAAAGTCAAAAAAGAGCATTTTAAGTTTATTTAAAATGCTCTGCTTACGATACTAAACAAGAATCTTGCTCAGTAATTATAGTGCAGTAGAATTAGTACCACAGGCAATATCTCCAGCAGTTGTAGTATCTTCAGTTGCATCAACAGCAGCAGTACCACCAGTACCAGCAACTTCATCATTCTCACAAATAAGAACCTCAACAACTCCAGTAGCAGTTTGACCTACGGCACCAGTGTAATCAAGAATATCATTTTGAAAAGCTGTTACTGCCGAAGCATCTACCGCAGCAAATGTAGCAGTTGGATCTAGCTGATCCGTATAAACGTAGTTGTCACCTGTAATGCGAATAGGCAATTGTGTAACGCCCGCGGTAGCAGCAGCAGTAGATGGAGCTCCGACCGTACCAAATAAACCTTCTTCAAGACGATGAGCTTGCTGTGAACGGTTAACAGCACCGAGGTTGTTTCTTGCTTCAGACTGTCTACCTTTAGCAACTTGACCTAATAGGTTAGGTAGAGCAACAGCAGCTAGAACACCGATAATGATTACAACAACTAATAGTTCGATTAGAGTGAAACCTTTTCCGCTTTTTTTGTTGCTTAGGTTTTGTAATAATTTAGCAGTAAATACGTTGTTCATGTCTATATCCTTCGTTTTAATAAATATTAGAGTGTTTTGTGTGTTTGTTTTAGGTTTTTGTTTTCCTATTTAGAAATTACCCAACAGATCGACAAAACATATCATCTTAAAAATATTTTTTTTGATTATTTTTGCTAGTTTTTAGTTGTATTTTTGCTGTGATTTGGATCGCATTTTTCGTGTAGTTTTGAAGAGGATTTGCCCCCAATTCTGGGGGGAACGGTTGAATGGTGTTGGTTGTTGATGGATGGGACGGGCGATCGCGCTTGAGTCGTGTTAGTTAGCTCTTATAGCCCCCCTAGCCCCCCAATTCTGGGGGGAATGGTTGAATGGTGTTGGTTGTTGATGGATGGGACGGGCGATCGCGCTTCGTGTTGGTAAGGCGATCGCGTTAATTCTCTAGATTCAATAATTATCGGGTAAGCAGTTCAACTAAAAGTCCCCCAAGCTTGGGGGATATAGGGGGCTATAATAATGCCAAATAGGATAGATGAACCACAGAGAGAGAATTCGCGGTACTACTCCAAAGATAGAACAGGCTGCGAAGAGATTGAGAAAGAATTTGACTCCAGCAGAGGCTATTTTATGGACGGCGTTGCGAAATAAGCAGCTTGAAGGATTGCGTTTTCGTCGTCAGCATCCTGTAGGAAATTTTATTTTAGATTTTTATTGTCCGTCTCGTAAGTTAGTTGTAGAGGTGGATGGAGAGATACACAAGGATCGAATTAATTACGATCGCGCCCGAAGTAGTAAGTTAGCCGAGTATGGATATACGGTGTTGAGGTTTAGTAATGAACGGGTAATGAATGATTTGTCAGGAGTTTTAGCGGAGATAAAAAGGGTTGCTTGCTTTTCGCCCCCCTAGCTTTTAGCCCCCGACGCGAAGCTAATCCTTTAGGGCTAACCCCCCAATTCTGGGGGGAATGGTTGAATGGTGTTGGTTATTAATGGATGGCAGTGGTGCGATCGCTTTAATTTTCTAGATTCAATAATTATTGGCTAAGCAGTTCAACTAAAAGTCCCCCAAGCTTGGGGGATTTAGGGGGCTGATTGCAGTGGCACGAGTGCGTAGTTCACGCTCATAGTGATTCTACAATTCTGGGGGGAATGGTTGAATGGTGTTGGTTGTTGATGGATGGGAAGGGCGATCGCCTTGCTATACGGGGAGAATTAAAAAGAGTCTTCCTTAATAGTAGACTCAAACAGTTTTTTCTAATGTTTGCTCGACAAAGGCATTGAGACTAATGTTTTGTTTCTTTGCCTTAAGACTAATTTTCCTATGTAGTTCGGGGGAAATCCGCAAATTGAATTGACCAGAAAACGGCTTGTCTGGTTCTTTTCCTTCTTGTCTACAGTCTTCTAGATATTCGTCAATCACAGTTTTAAAGGACTGTTTTAATTCGTCTACTGTTTTACCATCGAATGAGATGACATCTTTGGTATTTATTACACTGCCGAAAAATAGCTCATCAACTTCATCAAATTCTACTATTGCTTCATACCCCTTGTATTTCATATTTCTACCTCTGCTTTGGTTAAAAAGGTACGGATACTTTTAATCTGATATCGTTTTAGTTCTTTTTGTGGATGGGGAGAGTGAATATTTAAAGCAATGCCATTCAGGCTGAAACGAACTCTCGAACCATTTCCTTGAATTACAGTTCCACCCAGAGCCTCAACTAAAGACACTACATCGTCCCAAATAATATTGCGTCGAATTGGAGTCGCAAAAATAGCATCATAAATTTTGCGCTGTTTTTTATTCATTTTATTATAGTACCAGTTTTTAGTACTATGACTTAAATGGCAACTTTGTATCCGTAGAGAATTTGAAAGATGCGATCGCTTTTTATTTAGCTGTTTTTAGTTTTTTGAGTAATTCTGGGATATCAGTTTGCATAGTTTCCCAAAGAATTTTTAGATCGACTTCTTTATATTCATGAACGATACGATTACGCATTCCTCTAATTTGTCGAACTGGAATTTGTGGATTGTTAGTGATGAACTCTGAAGAAACTCTATTAATCGCTTCGCCAATAATCACAATTTGATAGAGTACCGAAGATTGAGTTTTGCGGTGCGACCCCGCGTCGTTTTACGGCGCAAGGGAACGCGCACCGTCAAGATCTTGAGAAAATGCTTGCCAATCCATGTCTGCACAAAATTGTATGCTTAATTCGCAAGCTCTAATAAGATCTAGAAGTATCTCTCGATCTCTGTTCATATATAACTATAGAATTGTCGAGAATGTTTTCTTTACGTATCCAATTATGACTCTGTTCTACTGCTTGTTTGGTAACGAGATCGACAGGGCGGTTGAATAAGTTACTCAACTGTTCTTCAATGATATTTAGATCAAAAAAAGTTATCTTAGCCCCATCAGCAAAACTTACCAAAATATCTATATCGCTTTTAGGATTAAAATCATCTTTCAAAATCGAACCAAATAAAGCCAGTTCGACAATTTGCCACTGTTGACAAATTTCTTCTAATTTAAGGGACGGAATTTTCAGACGTAAATCGATGTTGGTTGGCATCATGTTCCGATTATAGTTGATGACTGGACTGGGACAAAGGCAATCCGCTCGCGCTTGTGTACGTAGAGGATTGGAAGAAGGCGATCGCTTTAATTCTCTAGATTCAATAATTATCGGGTAAGTAGTTAAACTAAAAGTCCCCCACCCCCTATAAGTCCCCCTACAGGGGGACATCAACTGAGCCTCTCCTTTCAGAAGAGGTTTGGAGAGGTGGTGGATATAGGGGGCTGATTGCAGTGGTACGAGTGCGTAGTTCACTCTCATAGAGACTCTACAATTCTGGGGGGAATGGTTAAATAGTTTTAACTGTTGATGGATGGGAAGGGCGATCGCCTTCAAGTGAACAAAATATTATAATTTGGTACGAAAACGAACTTTAGTCTCTGTAACGACTGTAAAGCGATCGGGTATTTGTTCGAGATACACTGAAAATAAACGCTGTAGGACATCAATCTTGTTGGTAGAGCGTTCGTCTTGCAGACGCAGAAGAATTATTCCTTTATGAGGCAGTTTGTCTCGATAAACCTTTTCTCCGAAGTCTCTATCATTTGTAATCAAAATCCAGTTTTCGTTAAAAGCTTGTTTGATAATCACATCATCAGTGATACCTCTTGCTTCTTGATAAACTGAGAATACTTCATGTCCTTGTTCTCTTAGCCAATCTGCTACTCTAACACCAGTGCATTCGTCCACTAAAAAACGCATGATTGTTGCTCTTATACCGACAGTGGCATAAAAGTTATACTTTCAAGAGATTGAGATGCAAATAATAAACAAGCTCTAATATCTGCTTCTACTAAACCATCATATTCGTCCAAAATCTCTGCTATGGATGCGCCCTTTGCTAACAGATTGAGAATATATTCTACTGTTAGGCGCGTACCTTTGATTACGGGTTTGCCTATCATTACTTCTGAATTAGTAGTGATACGGCTTAGTAATTGTCGATCGCTCATATTTTGACTTAACCTATAAAGCTATATTAATTGTAATATCGCCTTGAATAAAATGATTACAGATTATAATTTGGTACGAAAGCAAATCTGAGCTTCTATAACCACAATCAAGCGATCGCCAAAAGGAATCATCTCAAGCCTTGACTAGCGATTGCCTCGGTTATATGTGAAATATTAATATTTAAAGCAGCGCGATCGTAGCATATGATAGATCTCCCATAACCTATAGTTCGATTTGAGACAGACGATCTATATAGTTTAATAACCAGTTTGCAGCAGTAGCGCGACGAGTTTGTCGGGGTCCAAATTCTCCTAGCTTATAACCTGGAAAACCCAGCTTTTCTTTGAGCAACTGCTTATTCTCTTTGGGTATAGAACGGGTTAACTTTACTGTTGGGGGACGATTGGCGATAAAGTCTGGTGGTTCGGGGTATTCTTTTGCCCAATCATCTGCAACCATATTTGTATTCCAGGCTTGACTAGCTTCATCATAGCGATAGCCTAGATAGTACCAAACTAATTGATTGACAGTCGCATCATCTATTTCTTCGTTTAAGATTGCCCAGATTGTATCAGTGTTTAGGGGAGGTAAGTTAGACATTGAGTTGTGCCGTATTTTTATTGGTGTTCGGTTTGTTTTTGATTCTAGAATACCCTCATCATTGGTGTTTGATACGTTGAATGAAGCCGTCTAAGTGGCAGACAGGAATAGTTGTGGTGCAGCGATGTCCAGCCTGTAGATAAAATAGTTTTTATTACTACACATTCAGCAACGCCCGATTTTTTTGGCTAAATACTGTTGATGTTCATCAGTAGCCAAATAGTAATCTTTAGCTGGTTTGATTTCCGTAACCAGATCTTTGTTGTATTTACCCGACTGCTGTAGCTGTAGTTTTGACTTACGGGCAATTTGTTCTTGTTCGGAAGTATGATAGAAAATCACCGAGCGATATTGCTCCCCTTTATCCGCACCCTGGCGATTTAGGCTCGTGGGGTCGTGAATCCGCCAGAATATGTCCAATAACTGTTCGTAGCTAACAATTTCAGGATTGTACTGCACTTGGGCTACTTCTGCATGACCTGTAATTCTGGCTAGTACGTCCAAATAGGATGGATTGGGAAAATCTCCTCCCATATAGCCGACAGAAGTTTTGACAACTCCTGGTATTTGAAGAAATTCGTTTTCTGTTTTCCAGAAACAACCTGCACCAAAGGTTGCTAATTGTAGATTTTTCATTGGTTGGGGTAATTGCCGATATTTTTATGCTATTGATATACTTCCTTGGCTGCACGATGTAATAGAGAATGGCGATAGACTAGTGCTGAGATATCCTTGCCGTAGCCACCACCAATAACGCTGGCGACGGGGTATCCTGCTGCTTTGCAAGTGCTTAATACCATTCTTTCTCTGCGATATATGCCGTAGTCGGTAAGGGATAATTTCCCCAGGCGATCGCTAACGTGGGTATCTACTCCTGCATCGAATAATACCAAGTCTGGTTTTACTTGAGTTAGTAAATCTGATAAATGTCCAGCTAAGATTTGCAGATAACCATCGTCATCTAAGCCAATAGGTAACGGAACGTCGAGATTGCTGCGCTGTTTTTTGCCAGGAAAATTTGCCTCACAGTGCATCGAAAAGGTAAATACGCTGTCGTCATCTTGAAAGATCCAGGCAGTACCATCCCCCTGGTGTACGTCCAGATCGACAATTAAAACTTTGTCTACTAGTCCCTGGTGCTGTAAGACACGACTGGCGATCGCTAAATCGTTGAAGATACAAAAGCCAGAACCATAATCGGGAAAAGCGTGATGCGTTCCTCCTGCGGTATTACAGGCACAACCATATTCTAGTGCCAATTGAGCAGCTAAAATCGTTCCTCCAACGGCAATACGGGTGCGATGTGCCAGGGCTTTACTCCAGGGTAAGCCGATCCGACGCTGGGCTTTCTGTTCCAATGTTCCTTCAGAATATGCTCGAACGTATTGAGGAGTATGAACTAGCTGAATCAACTCTAGATCTGGCAATTCTGGTTGATATATTTGTTCTGGCTTAACCACCTCGTCTTGGAGCAACAAATCGCGTAAAATCTTAAATTTGGGCATGGGAAACCGATGAGCGTCGGGCAAAGGCGCGACATAATCGGGATGGTAAACAATAGCAAAACCGTATTTACCCATTAATCGAACTTTGATGGAAATTTAATAAATGTAAATCAAGTAAAGTAACAAATGACAAGAAAGTAGGGATTTGAAATGTCCCAAACACCATCTGGCTATGCTTTAAAAGCTAATAGCTACCGCCAAAAACCAAGCATCTTGACCCGAACTGATATCAATTTAAAACTTCTTTTAGCTGATGTTGTTCCCACAAAGATCTATACAATCCTGGTTGTTGCATTAATATTTCGTGAGTGCCATCTTGGACGATCTTGCCTCGATCCATAACTAAAATGCGATCGCAGGTAGCTGCTGCCGATAGTTGGTGGGAAATAAAAATCACGGTCTTTTTGGCTCTGGTAGGAGACAAGCTGTCTAGAATTTTGGTTGCTGTCTCGTTGTCTACGCTGGAGAGAGCATCATCTAGTATTAATACTTTTGCGTCTGCCAACAAAGCTCTAGCCAAAGAAGTACGCTGTCTTTGTCCACCAGAAAGAGTTATTCCGCGTTCGCCGACCAGGGTATCGTATTCTTGGGGGAAAGTGATGATTTCTGGGTGAATTTGAGCCTGTTTAGCTGCCTGTTCCACCTCAAAGGTTTCGCTCAATGGCTCGCCATAGCGAATGTTATTTTTGATCGTGGTACTGAATAAAAAACTATCTTGAGGGACATAGGCGATCGCTTTTCTCAGAGTAGCTAAATCTAGTTTGGTAAGGTCGTAATTGTCCAAAAATAATTCCCCTGCTTCTATGTTCAACAAACGAGGAATTGCGTTGGCAAGAGTAGATTTACCCGAACCAATCGAACCGACAATAGCTACGGTTTCTCCAGGCTTGATCGTAAAATTGAGGTCGTATAGTGCGGGAGTAGAAGAACCTGGATAGGTATAAGTAAGATGGCGAGCAGAAATTGCTCCCCTCATGTCTTCGGAGGGGACGACAATTGAATTGGGGCTGTTTTTGATTTTTGGTTCGGCTTTGGTAATTGACTCAACTCGATCGATACTGACTTCTCCCTGTTGATAGGCGGTAATAGTAAACCCTAGTAGAGCGGTGGGGAAAACTAATCTTTCTACAAACAGAACCAAAGCGATAAAGTCACCGACGGTAATCTGTCCGCTGGCGATCGCTCCTGTACCCAACCATAAGAGAATTAATAGGCTAATGTAAGAAATTCCTTCAATGACGGGAAATAACAAGTTTCTAGTTTTGGCTAGCTTGAGATTTGCCTCCAGTAGCTTCTGATTTTTTTGCCTAAATGCCTGTCTTTCCTGGTTCTCCTGAGCATAAATCCTAATCAAAGCCATGCCACTCATGTCTTCTTGAATTAACTCGCTGAGATCGGAGAGTTTTTCCTGAATTTCTGACTGATAGCGTCGTAACTTACCGCTAAACAACTGTACCGTAATTAGCATCAATGGATATACGGCGAGCGCAAACAGAGTTAGACGCACGTTGATATTCAGCATCGCGGGAAGAGTAAAGGTATAGGCAAAAATGATATTAATAAAGCTCAACACCGCAAATCCTACCAAACGACGAATATTATCGACATCGCTGGTGGCACGATTGATTAAATCCCCCGACGTATTGTCGGAAAAATAGCCTGGTTCTATGGTCAATAAGTGTTGGAAAATTTTTTGCTTCAGACCAAACTCGATCTGTCTCCCCACACCAAAAATTGCGGTGCGGGACAACATACGAAATCCCCACATTACTGCCGACAACAGTAGCAGCCACAGTGCAGTACGGGATAGTTGTTCAAAACTAAACTCTCCCTGTAATTGGTCGATGCTGTCGCTAATTAGTAGAGGAATATAAACTCCCAACCCGTTAACAATCAAAAGAGCGATTGTCCCCAATAAAACCGTTCGCCAATGGGGGCGAAGGTAGTTGCCTAGTTTCTGTAGCCTTGATTTTGCCATGCTACAAATATTAACAACTTTTTTAAATCGAACCAATAGCTAAAAGTCTGAACTGCAAAACCAGATAAAAAATCAGTCAACTGTACCAGTTACTCTTTACTCCCTACTCCCGTACGGACGTTCCCTGGAACGTCTCTACATACTTTCTACTACTTTATCGTTCTGCCATCGGAACATAAGGAGCGTTGTGTTCTCCCGTATAGATTTGAGTGGGACGAAAGATGCGGTTGACTGCTAACTGTTCTTTCCAGTGTGCCAACCAGCCAGCCACCCTAGCGATCGCAAAAATTGGCGTAAATAAATCATTGGGAATGCCTAGCTTGCGATAAACCAAACCAGAGTAGAAATCGACGTTAGGATAGATTCCCTTAGAACCCAGTTTTGCTTCAATAACTTTTTCTACTTCTAAGGCAAGATCGTAATAGCGATCGTGTCCTGTCTCCTCAAATAGCTGTTCGACTAATTCTTGCAAGATTTTAGCTCTAGGATCTTTAACTTTATATACGCGATGCCCAAAACCCATGATTTTTTGCTTATTAGCAATTAGATTCTCGATGTAGGGTTTTACGTTACTTACCGACCCAATATCTTCTAGCATCAACAATACTTCTTCATTCGCTCCACCATGAAGCGGTCCCGCTAGAGTACCTACAGCAGAGGCAACCACAGCATAGGGATCGGTTAGGGTAGAAGCAGTCACCATTGCCGAAAAAGTAGAGGCGTTAATCGTGTGTTCGGCATGGAGAGTTAGACAGACATCAAATACTTTTGCTTCCAAAGGATGGGGTTTTCTCTCTGTCAACATATACAGAAAGTTGGTGGCATAATCAAGCTCGTCGTTGGGCATAATCGCATCGTTTCCCCGACGCATCTGATGGAATGCTGCCACCATAGTCGGAATTTTGGCTAAGATACGCACTACTGCTTTTCTGATATATTCGGGGTCGTCTAAGGCGCGACGAGCATAGAATAAGCCCAAAGCTGCTGCGGATGTTTGTAGAGCATCCATCGGATGTCCAGTTTCAGGACAACATTTCATCATGTCCCGAATCCGATATTTAATACGGCGATGGTAAAGAATATCCGTTTTAAATTCTTTTAGCTGTTGTTCGTCGGGCAATTTACCCCAAATTAGTAAATATGCTGTTTCTAAGAAACTGCCGTGCTTGGTTAGTTGTTCGAGCGCAATACCACGATACTCTAAAATTCCTTTTTGTCCATCAACAAAACTAATGCTAGATTTTGTTGCAGGTATCCCTTCTAAACCTGGTTTATATTCGCAGAACGTTGCTGTCATCGATTTTCCTAATAAGATAAATTTGATTTAAAGATAATATATTTGAAAATAGCCCAAATCGAGCATTTGTAGGGTCGTGAAAGCTACCGAAAGCAAGATTGAGTAGATAATTATAATACTCTTATTTTGGCTGTAAAAATTTAATTTACATCTGGGCAATTTGTAAGATAATTATGGTTTCTATATACAGATCATACTATTTCTATTTGGGTAAATGCTAACAGCCGATTAATTCCATTGATTAGTTTAGTCTGTCCGAGTTATCGTGCCGTAAAAACCAAATTTACTATTTGAATTCAACAATTTCATTGCTTACTAAACATTAATTAGTTTGAACAATTCGCGTTGACGAAGTTAAAGTCAGTATTTAAGAAAATTAGAATCTAGAGAGCGATCGCTCTGGATCGAGATGCTAAAGCGATCTGTTACAGTTTAAAAATAGGGCAAAAACTGTTATAAAGCATTTCGTCACGCTTTGCGAGATCGACTAAAATAAAGATTAGTACAGTCAAAGCAAAAATTGTATTGTCCAATAAAAGAGAGAGTTTATCAAGATAACCTTTGCAGTTTAATCAGGTGATGAAAGACAAAAATCATTCGGATTGCCAATTGATTGGTTCGGATAGTAAAGTGGCTTCTGGCTATAGGTTGTGACTTCTTCAATGATCCATAGTATATACATCTTTGGAATGATGAAATTGGGAATTAGATGTAAGACAGTCAAAAGAAGCAATTTTTCAAATTAACCATTAAATTTTATATTTTGAGTAATGAGTAAGATTAACGTCGTTTTAATTGAAGACCACGATTTGAGTAGAATTGGTCTGTGTGCTGCTCTTAAACAATATCAGGACATAGAAATTGTTGACAGTGCTGCTAATGGAAACGATGGCTTGAACAAAATTAAGACTCATCAACCCGATGTGGCTTTGGTAGATATTGGTTTACCAGACATTGATGGGATTGAGGTGACTCAAAAACTGAAGGCTTATCAATTAGAAAATCCAGATTTTAATGTAAAAGTGTTGATGCTAACTATGCACGACAGCGAAGATTCGGTTATGGCTGCTTTTGCTGCTGGTGCCGATTCTTATAGCCTCAAAGACGTTAGCATGGACAATCTGGTTCAAGCAATTCGTAACACCCACGAGGGAAATGCTTGGATCGATCCTGCGATCGCCCGTATCGTTCTTAAACAAGCTCAAACTACTAAAGCAGCTTTACCAGTCAACATATCTGAAACAGCTACTGCTCAAACTATTTCGCCAGAAGAAAATGACACTCAGGCAATTACGGCGGTGGCTGACGAATATCAGCAGCTAATTGAAACCTATCCTTTGACCGATCGAGAATTAGAGGTTTTGGAGTTGATTGTAGCTGGCTGTAGCAATGCAGAAATAGCTAAAAAGCTTTATATAACCGTTGGCACAGTAAAAACTCACGTCTGTCATATTTTAAACAAGCTATGTGCCGATGATCGTACTCAGGCTGCTGTTAGAGCTTTACGGGCGGGGCTAGTCAAATAGATTAAATCATTCAAAATCAAGATTATTGAACCGAATATTAAAATAAGTTAAGCTAAAATTAATCCAGCTTGTATCAGCAATCTGGCTGAGCAGTGTTTTTTTGTTAATCAACAGAATCAGTATTGCTATCCACATTGTTCGATCAGCTAGTCTCTTTCGAGCTAGTCCTTAGTTAAGTGCTGTGTCTTACCACTTCAGGGATACTTCAAGCAAATCTTTACCTTAGGACTCGATTTAATGCCCAATAGCCCAAATAAGTCGTTACACAAACCGTCAAGAATGACTCCTCTGGTTTTGGTAGTTGATGATGATCTAGATAATTTGATCTTTGTGGGCTGTGCTTTAGATGTATTAAATGTCAGATCTCTAATTGCCGATAACGGCAAAAATGCTCTAGATCTAGCGATGGATAAGCTACCAGATCTGATTTTATTGGACATAGTGATGCCAGAAATCGATGGCATAGAAACAGCCCGTATGCTCAAGAAAAATCCCCTAACGGATCATATTCCTATTATTGCGGTAACTGGCTTGACTCTCCCGACTCATTTAGCAGCAATTAAAAACGCAGGTTGTAATGACTATATCTGTAAACCTTTTTTAATTAACAAGTTGGAAGCAAAAATTTCCTACTACCTTAACTTTAGTTTGATTTGATTTTTTGGTAGCGATCTGGCGATCGCCTATTTAATCATAAATATTTCGTAACTGTTTGAGCCATTATTGCTCGTGCCACTTGTTAATTAGAAATTCTTAAGGAACTATTTAAACAAATTTCGCTCTCGTTTGAGTTTTATAGTTAATTCTACTTAGTGGTCTTGGGCGTAAATAGAAGCACCATTTGTTTAACTCAAAACCCTGACTATATCTAAACTTGCTACTCGTGAGGCAGTCCGTCCCTAAAGGGATACCGCTTCGCATATTGGGCGGGTCAGATGCGGGCAAGCCCTTTCTCGACTTGAAGGAACTGCCGAACCCGAAGGGCTACTCGCTACTTAGGGCTTCCTGAAAAAGTCTGAGTAAGACAAAAAGGAGAGTTAAATTGAAAATTGAAGTTAATAGGAGTATCAGTTTTTTCTGAACAGTCAAAGCTTGTCGTAGCTGACACTGACCCAAATTGTAAACTAGCAAACACAATGACATAATCATTCCCACGGCAGAAATGCGTTTGTATGCAAAACTCCATTAAGCCATCTAATACCAATTTTTGGATAGCTAATTCCACGCTTCCAATGAGGATCTACTTGGGTTCTAAGTCCTTTTAGTTGAACCGCCATCCCCCGTTGTGGCACTCCTCCGTATTCACTACTTGATTCTCCTAACTTATAGCCTTTAACGGTACTTGGTTTTAGCCCGCCTACCTCGTTTACCAAAGTTGATGCTTCTTTAATACTCAGAGGTACTCTCGTCAGCCACTGTAAATCGTTCATAATCTTGATATTGTCTGCACTGTACAGTGCGCCATCTGCTATGCACAATCCTTCAAATGTCCATTGTTGTTTAAACTCACCCAGCAGCCCAGCAAAGCAAATCTTGCTTTGTCCGACTGGTTTCCAGAGGCGATTTCCATCATCACTGGGATGTCTCCATCGCCAACACAGATCAAATTCATCACAAACTGTTTGAGATCTGCTCGATGATCTCTGGAGTATCCGTAGGTAATTTCAATCATTCCTGGCTATGCACTCCAAAGTATTGCGCCCTTTCTCTTAGTAATGCATCTGGATTTTCTTGAATATGTTGGGCAACTGCTTTCCCGTCTAGTTTTCGCTTTCTTCCAAATTGTGGTGATGGAGTCAAATTTTTTCTTTTACACCAATCGTTCACACACCATATACTTACCTCATATCTTCTTGACGCTTCGGCTTTTGAGCCTCCAGCCGCTACAAAGTCTACTACCCGCTTTCGCAAATCTACACTGTAAGTCATCTAACCCAAGCGATTTCTCAGCTAGCTTACATTATTTCATATGTTTCCTATTTAGAATGACTATACTAGATGTTTTATAAACAGCTAGTCAAGAAAAAAGTCAAAGCCCCTGTATCGAATGATACAGGGGCGGTAAAGCTGAACCTGGCATTGAGCTATTTTCCCAGGAGGCGACCCTCCAAGTATCTTCGCCGCGGTCGCGTTTCACTGTCGAGTTCGGGATGGAGTCGAAGTGGTTCCACGACGCTCATAGCACCAGGAAAAACTGCTGGGGCTCG
>JADEXJ010000138.1 GCA_015207195.1 Pleurocapsales cyanobacterium LEGE 10410 | reverse complement strand
GCCCGTAGCTATGTCGATTACCGCTACAGCAATTCTGGACTTAGCAACGAAGATACCGCTCTACTCCACTGGGCAAAGTCGGACGAAGGTAAGTTAGCTAAAAATCTGGCTCACTGGAATAGTCGCGGACTAACTACTAAAGGTAAAACTCTAATTTGCGAACAGGAAGCAGCCAACTTAGACGTGACTCTCACCTTAGAAGGCAAAACAGTAGATTCGGGATGGTGTGCGTTGTGGATTCGTCCTGCCGACAAACGGTAATTTAACTCTTTATATTTATGAACTTATTAAAACTTGCTACATCCGTAGGGTTAGGATTATCCTTTACCCTGACTAATTTTTTAGCAAATACAGTTAAAGCCAACAGTATTCCTACAGTTACCTACGAAATGGTGGGAGAAGATAATTCACCCATGGGGATACTAGAAGCTCCCGATTTTAGTGTGATCGCTTTTCGTTCTCTAGGTAGCTTTAGTGAATCGGGTACTATTTCTGGCGACTACGATCGCTATGCTGGTTATGGTTTGGGTCGTCAGTGGCACAAAGGAGATGCAGTTGTCGATGTCCTAAAGCTAGGAGATATCGACGATAGCTTTAGGGTAGGGCAGTTTAGATTGGGAGAAATAGTCGCCAAATCAGGTCGCCAACCACAAGACGTGACCTTCGATCGCTTCGGATTTATTAAAAACCAAACCGTCGGCAGCTTTATCAAGGCTAACCCGCAGTTAAAAGAGCGAGCGATTAAAGACGTACCTCCTTTAGCTGATGCGATCGCTTTGATATACGGCGATCGAGGCAAGGCATTATTGGAGCTGCCAGTTAGAGTGCTTACAGATCGCGATCGCGAAAACTGGACTTCAGAATTATCTTTAAACAAAAATGTAAAAAAAATAGCTCAAACCGAAGCACCTAAGTTTGACGTATCCGAATTTGAAATGGGTAATTTGGATTTGAGCGAATACACCTTGGAGAGTGTTGAAGGTATTGGAGATAGCTTTGTCGAGGATTACGAAGATTGGAAAAACGAATATCTCAGCGACATCGAAGGATTAGCAGACATATCCTTTGATGATTTTCCCAACCCCGTCGCCACGACTTTAGCCTTCATCTCCCGCGTGGATACAATTTGGAGCGATGCACATGGGCAAATTAAACCAGGTCATAGCGTATCTGGCAGCAACCAAGCTGGTTACGCAGTCCCCTGCCAGCATAGCTGCGCTCATCTCGAACTAGACGATATAGAAAACTCTGGTCGCGATATCCGTTGGATCTCTGAAGGTCGTAGATGGATGCTGGGCAAAGACCCCAATAACGCTAACATTTGTCCAGAAGCCCCTTGGGGTGTAGATGGAGGAGAAGGTATATTAGGCGTTTTCAACTGTGGTAAAGAACCTACTGGTCGCAATCCTTTTGGTGCTGGTTTCAAAGTAGCCCTTTGGAGCGTCGATGAAACTAAAGATGAAGCTAGTACGGCTATCTTCTTTCGTATCTGTAAAAGAGGTATTCCCGACCTCGGCTGCACCCCCTACTTTATCGGACCGATTCCTTTTCTGCCTGCTAACAGAGAAAATTGGATTATCTTAGGACCTGGAGTTTGATTAATCTTAGAAGAGATATAATCATCTACTAAATGCTACCATATAGTAAGATTACTAAATAGTATTTAACTATGGCACAAAAAATCAGTATCACTTTAGATGAAGAAGTTTTGGCTTTTATTGATTCTCAGACAAATAATAGAAGTCAATTAATCAATCAAGTCTTTGACAAGTTAAAAAAGCAGCAGGCTCTGAATGAACTAGAAGCAGCCTACATAGAGCAGAGTCAAGATGAAGATGAAATTGCTGAAATTAAGCTTTGGGATGTGACGATAGCAGATGGAATCGATGACGAAGAATAAGAGAGGAGATATTGTCTGGGTCAATCTAGACCCGACGATAGGAGACGAAGCAGCCAAAACTCGTCACACGCAGCAAAGCTGCGAAGTCGTCGAAGACGACGATCTGCGCGAATGCGCTGTTTTAGTTCTTCAAAACGATTTAGGTAATCGTCATTCAAAAAAAACTATTGTTGCTCCCTTTTTAAAAGCTAAAAATTACCCTTTTATAGTCAATGTTGCTCCATCCTCGCAAAACGGTCTCGATCGAGAAAGAGGATTAGATTTGTCGCATATTCGCTCAGTTTCAATTCAGCGAATCAACAATAAACTCGGAGAAATTGAAGCAAAATATTGGTCTGAGATTAAAAAGGCTATTCTTATACAATTGGGTTTTGACGATATGTTTAGTTGAGACTGATATTCTTACCAGTCTCAACTCATAAACTAATTAACCTCCGTAATTAGGCATAGCCCCAGCTACAGCCTGTGCTGCTTGCTGAGGATTATACATAGCTTGTGGTTGTGCCATAAATCCAACCTGTTGTTGGGGAACAAATCCAGCAGCAGCGGCAGCTTTAGACTGCGCTCCACCATTATTGTTGAAGGGATTCGCACCGTTCATACTATTACCACTATTGCCATTACCATTACGACTAACGCCGTTATTGGTACGAACATTCTGGGAGTGCCAGTTTTGGTTGAGAATGTAGTTTAAGATAGCCTCGTGAGGTCTATTTCCTGATACACAATCGGGTAGCATATTGGGGGCAAAAGTCTTCATAGTAAGGCAGAGCTGCATCTGATCGACTCTTGGCTGACCCACTGTGCCAAAGGTTTGTTCAAATACGTTTGAAGCTAACTCATAGTCAGGAGTCGTAGGTTTTGAACCACGCTGAGAGCTAATTTGGTTAACATAAAGGGTTTTGAACATATCTCTTGCGCCAAAATATAGGGATTTAGCTACAGTTGAATTGTCATTCAAGGTTGTATTCAGAGCAGTATTACTTGCGCCATAACATTGCTGTACTACAGCCATAGTTTGCGGATCGATAGTCGCACCATAGAATTCAGTACCTTGAGGTTGTTGAACCTGTGGCTGCTGGACTTGGGGTTGGTTCACCTGCTGTGGCATTGGCGCATACCCCTGTTGAGGCTGTGGCATGGGTACATATCCCTGCTGAGGTTGGTTCGCCTGTTGGGGCTGAGGCGCGTTTACACCTTGAGACTGTACGTAATTCATGTATTGTATTACTCCAATTAAATTTTGAACTAAACATTAGTCGAATAAGACAGAGAATTCTCTAATCTATTCACCTACTCCCGCCCGACAGGGCTGAAACTCAATAACTGCTATTTATCGGGCTTCGCCCTCGAAGGCAGAAGTTTTAAGGCAGATGGCGCAAAGGACTTGTCCGCATGCAGGGTTTAATTCAACTTCTTCCTTAAAACTTCAACGGCTCAAGCCTTTGTTCAATTGCTGGTTAGTGGGTCAGAATCCACTTACGACGCGAAGCTTATCCTATAGGAATTCTTTAGGGCAATTTCCTTCTGCCTTCTGCCCTCTGCCTTCTGCCCTCTGCCTTCGTTCATTGACTACCAATCTTCCTGGCGAATAGCCTCCTTTCTTTGACAAATTGGGCAATCTAAAACTAAGCCCCACTAAGCAACAGACCATGTTTACCGCTCTAAAAGATCTAATTCAGAATACAGATATAAGCACCATCCAACTTCACGCTAGTGACTACGAACTGGCACTCAAACGATTATTGACTATTTATAAAGATAGTCCCGTCTACTACTGGAATAATGGTTATCAAAATCTGATTCGGCTCAGTCTAATTGAAGAAAAACTTGAGTACGGTATTGCGGAAAATGAAGACCACTTCGATACACCCTTAGCTCTCATTCAGCAAAACAAATTATCCACAGGATTATATGTATTCGACAATCTACTAGATTTCCATCTGCTCACGGCCAGAGAAAAGTCTGTTAGAGAATCGCAAATTTACAATTGTGCCAGCCGATTAGAGCATAAACCAGGAGTTAAGATAATTTTGCTTGGAGAATGGGTACAGCTCAGTCCTAAATTACGTCTCAAATTACAACAGATTAAACTTGGTCTGCCGAAAGGTCAGGAGATAGAGCAATTTTTAAAAAACAAACTTAGCCTTCAACCTGAGACTAAGCTTATTTCTGCCTGTCAAGGACTAGCATGGGGAGATATACATCACGAGCTTGATCGACTCTTCGATAACAACTCAATAAACGATCTGACCGATAGATTCTTAAAAGTAAAAGAAGCAAAACTTAGCAACAGCGAACTTAATCTTGAATACTTCAGCAAACCCGAAATCCCCTCTGCGGGAGGAAATGAGAATCTCAGCGATTTTTTACAAAAACTAGCAAAGCTTAATGAGCCTACTGCCCTACGCTATGGAATTAAACCTCCCAGAGCCATGCTGTTTGTTGGTCCTCCTGGTACGGGTAAGAGTTTGCGAGCCAAAATGATTGCTCGCGATTTGGGCTATACCCTTTTAGGTATTTCTTTTGGCGACATTCTGGGAGCGGATAATCCAGATCGGGCAGTCTCTCAACTATTAGAATTAGCAGAAAGTATTGGCAATGCCATTCTATTTCTCGATGATTGGGACAAAGGACTTGCTGACTGGGAATCGGGTGGTGCAGCCAGAAGAATAGTACAGAAGTTTTTAACCTGGATGCAGGAACACAATTCTCCTGTGATTACTATTGCTACGGTCAATCGGATCGAACTATTACCAGTGGAGCTATTACGACGATTTGATGATGGTGGTATTTGGATGATTGACTTGCCTCATCGAGGTGAAATCTTCAGTATCTTCAATATTTACTTATCCAAGTATTTTCCAACTCAGTTCACTAGTTCCAATCCTGCTACAGTAGAAGAGACTCCCTGGACAATGGCTCAGTGGGTCGAACTGATCGATGAAGCGGAAGAATGTACCCCTATAGAAATTGGTGATACGGTCAGAACCTGTTTAGATGACTGGTACTGTAGTCTTCCAGATGAAGAACGAAAGAGCGATCGCAACTCTCCCAAAATTGATTTTGATTATTTACTAGCCAAAGTCAGTCAAATCAACAAAGCCTCGGTTCGCGCTTCCGAATCAATTCAGGCGATGCGTAATAATGCTTGGTTTGCCAAACCCGCATCCAAACCTGACACTAGCCCTTTCAGATTACCAGAAGAAGCTTTATTAGGTGGAGGATAATATAATATTTTCCTCTCGTTTATGAATGGAAAAAACTTGGTAGCTGGAACAGTAGGCAAACCTATTTTTTCTTCAGCATCATAACGAACCTAATACTCCCTGTTAGTTTAAGCTATTTGAAATAATCGCGCCCTAAAATTAGCAATTTCCAGTCTCAACTGTCTTGAAATTATTATATTATTTTGCTATAACGTCGTTGTTACCAAAAACAATGTTTTCTAAAAGAACGCTGTTATGCGAACTAATCGGGTTAAAAATTTTCGTGCAGCACAGGAACAACATCAGCAAAATCTACGCCAGGGAATTTTAGATGATGCGAGCAGTCTTTTGATGCAAGAGGGAGCAAATGCTTTAACAATGCGTCGAATTGCCGAAACAGTAGGATGTTCGACTACAGTTTTATACACCATGTTTGGTAATAAGCAGGGCTTGATAGATGAACTGTATTTAAGAGGGTTCGATATGTTGCAACAGTATCTAGAAGCAGTCTCACATTTAGGCAACTTGAGAAACTATATTTATGCCTTATGTCATGCTTACCGAAACTTTGCTATGGCCAATCAAACATATTATTCAATCATGTTTCTCAAGGTGATTCCAGAATATACTCCTGATGAAACCAATTTAAAACTAGGTCAAGCAAGTCTCAAACTTTTAGCCCAAGCTATTCGAGATTGTTTCACTGGAGAAGAAAGTGAAGACAAAGCTTGGGAAATTGCTCGTGTAATTTGGGCGACAGTTCACGGTCATGTAGGGCTAGAAATGATGAATTACTTCAATTATTCGGATGTATCAGCACCGCAAATTTTGGAGCGAGCTTTACAAGCATTGGTCAATGAATTATTACCTGACTTGGATAACAGTCAATGATTCAATTTTTTCAAAGCTCTTGGTTGCTAGTATTTTTATCTGCTTTTTGCAACAGTATCGGCACGACTCTGCTCAAGCAGTCGCGTTTGGCAACAGATAACTCCAGCTTTTTAAAGAGTCTTGCTTCTTTTTGGTTTATTGGCGCGCTTGTTGTCTACAGCACTGGAATGCTTTTAGGTACAAAAGCACTGGAAAAGCTTCCCGTTGCTGTTTTAACGCCAGTTTCTCAAGGTACTTCATTCCTGATAATTGCATTCTTATCCTATTGGTTATTTGGCGAGCATTTAACGTTCAATCAAATTATGGCAACTGGTTTCATTTTTACAGGAATTATTCTGATGACCCGTTGATATTTCTATCTGTAGATTATATAGGAAGATAAAAACATGAGTCACTTTGGCATTCTTTGTTTAGGGGCAACTGGTCACTTAAACACAATGTTTCCTCTCGGTTGCGAACTAAAAAGACGGGGACACAAGGTTACTTTTTTAACTAGTTCTGAGGCTCAAGTTACAGTACAAAAAGCAGGCTTTAACTTCAGTGCAGTTTACTATCCAATTGACAAAGACAAAATCGTTTCCAGACAAAGCCCATTGGCAATTTTAGATCGAAGCGATAGTTTTAAAAATATATGGTACACCCTACAAAAATTTGCCCAGATAGCAGAAACTAGACTTCAGAAAACTCCAGAAATTATTAAAAAACAAGGCATTAATGCGCTGTTAATAGACTCATCTGTATTTGAAGGAGGAACGATAGCCAACTGTCTCAATCTTCCTTTCGTGACTATGTTCTGTATGTTGCCTTTTTACCAAGATCCAGCTATTCCACCGATCATGACAACGTGGCAATACAATCCTGCTTTATGGGCAAAACTTCGTAATCGTATGGCGTATGGCTTATTTAACTATCTTGCTACACCAGTTTGGCAAGTTATTTCTCGTTATCGCTCTTTGTGGAATCTACCAGCCTACTCACACACCAACGATATCTTTTCTCAACTCGCTATTATTACTCGCCACGTCACAGAATTTGAATTCCCCCGCCAGTTTCCGCTACACTTCCACTTTACAGGACCATTTCACAACTCTATTGAAAGACCACCCATAGCTTTTCCTTGGGAGAAATTAAACAATAAACCGCTAATTTATGCTTCTATGGGGACACTACAAAATCGCCGTGATTATATTTTCCAAACCATAGCAGAAGCCTGTGCAAATCTAAATGCTCAACTTATTATTTCTCTTGGTGGTGGACTCAATCCAGAAGCCTTACCAAATTTATCTGGAAATCCTGTAGTCGTAAAATATGCACCTCAATTAGAACTCTTACAAAAAGCTAGCCTCAACATAACTCATGCTGGATTAAATACAACTTTAGAATCATTAAGTTATGGTGTACCAATGGTTGCCATACCTATCACAGATGACCAACCAGGAGTAGCAGCGAGGATTGTTTGGACAGGAGTAGGAGATTCAGTAAAACTCTCTGGCTTAAGTATTGAACATATGAGAGAGAGCGTTAAAAAAGTGTTGCAGGAACCATCTTACAAACAAAATGCGGTCTGTTTGCAAGAAGCTATCTGTCGTACTGAAGGAGCAAATCGCGCCGTTGATATTATTGAACAAGCTGTATCCACCCAAAAGCCAGTAACAAGTCTAAAAGCTGACTAACTTTCGATCGTAAACTTGTTGTTATAAGCCTGAATAAACTATTGTGAGATTGTCTGTCTCCTATAATTAATTTTGACTATTTAACAATGCTAGTTATTTGATAACTTTACGATCGCAACACATAAACTAATTCCAATACTTACCAATTTTGAGATCGACAACGACTGGAACAGGTTCGAGCAAATTTTGTCCCGCTTCAATCATCACCTTTTCTAAAATCTTAGCTGCATACTGAGCTTGTTTTTCTCTGACTTCAATAACTAGCTGGTCATAAGCAGTAAGAACCAAGTAAGCATCGAGCTTTTGATGTAAACATTTTAAATACCAGCTAGATATTGCCTGCTTTAAAATATCCGCACAGTCAGCCTGAATCGGATAGTTGATAATTTGATTGAGCTTGGGGCTTTTGCTCGACCAAATATTTACCCTGCCTGATGTTGAGCTTGCTTTTTGCTGTCCCTGTTGCCAGCTACGACGGCATGATTGATGATACTCATCGATTTCTGGATAGAGAGCGAAAAACATCTCACGTAATTCCTTAGATCTCGCTGCTGTAAGATAAACGCTGAATTTCTTAGCAGCATTAAGTCTAAACTTTTCTGCTCCCATGCCATAAATCAAGCCCAAATTTAGAATTTTACCTAGTTTACGCTGCTGTGCCGTTAACTCTTCTAAATTACAATCGTAGATATAAGAACCAGTTAAAGCATGAATATCTTCTCCTTTGACAAATGCCTCGATCAAAGTAGGTACATTCATTCTTTTAGCAGCTAGCCTCAACTCTATTTGAGAATAGTCAGCATCGACTAATAAATAGCCATCGCTAGCAGCAAAGCAGTTTCGGATCTTGGGTATTTTTGGTATGTTGCTCAAGTTAGGTTCTTGACAGCTAGTTCTGCCAGTTCTCGTGCCAATCTGCCACCAGTTTCCCCTAAGTCTATTATCTGCCTGAATGTATGGCTCAAATCCTTTGAGAAAGGTATTGATAATAGTGTTGAGGCTACGATATTTAATTATCTTAGCAACTACGGGATAGTTTTTGACCTGCTCGATCAGTACATTACTATTTGTAGATTTGATTTCAATACCGTAGGTTTGCAAAGCCTTCAATAGCTGAGTCGAAGAAGCGATATTAAATTCTCGCTTTAGTTCTTGATAAATTTTTTCTGCTAGCCTGTCCCGCTGTTGTTCGTATTCTCGCCTGACTCGTTGCCAGCGATCGCGATCTAAATAAATTCCCCGACTCTGCATTTCAACTATGGGTGGCAAGCAACAGTATTCTAAAATTGCGATCTTGGTTAAGCCTGCTTCATTTAGCTGAAGCTGAAGCTGAGTCATAATTTCAATTAGTATCCCCGCATCATTGGCAGCATATTGTAATTGAGTAGTAGACAATTTGCCTCCCCAATCAGAATTCTGCTCGGCTTTATCTAATTCTATGTTGAGTAAGTCTTGAGCGGTGAACTGCAAACTAGCTTGTCTGGTAGCTCCTGCTTTGAGAACTCCAATGCCCAGCATGGTACACATAATAGGACCTCGAACTTTTATTCCTTCTGCTTCTAACATCAAAATATCGAATTTTAGGCTGTGACCTACTTTTAGCAGTTTAGGGCTGCCCATTAATCTTTGCAGACTGGTTCGATCCTTAATTTCGGATAGTTTGATAATCAAAACAGGTTTGTCTTGACGGTAGGCAATCTGTAAAGTTTTAACTATGCCAAGGGCAGGAGTTAGCCCTTTTGTCTCCGTATCTATAGCGATAAAACAACTCTCCGTCTCTATTCTCGTAATCCATTCATCTAAGTCGCGACCGCGATCGATAATTAAATAAGTAAAATTCGGCGATCGCTTGGCATCTAATCGTTCGAGTAAAGCTTGGCTCTGCTGTTTGCTGTAAAAGCTAAATCTATAGCTCATTTTTTCTTAAATATTTTCTTAATTAGCTAGTACCTTTGTTTGGATATTTTTGACTGAATAATAAACACGTCCTGCTCAAGACCGATTCATAATTAATTCAATTTCAGAGCGATCGAGGTTTTTACATTGTTATTTTGGTTGAGTAGATCGCAGGAAATTTGTCCGTTCCATGTCCCGAAATCTAGTTACTCCTAAAATCTTTTTGCTGCTGCTGGCGACAGCCACCCTATTGTCTAGCTGGGTATTACCGAATTGGCTGTGGCAATTCGGATTCTGGAAGGAAATGTTCTTTTAAACCTATGACTGAGAACTCTTTCTTAGCAACCGCTCAAACTACTAATACTCAGGCAGCAGTTTCACCCCCTAAACCTGAACCCAAACTTTGGTCAACAGAACTATTTCAACTCTCTGCTATGGGAGGAATTCTTGCCCTACTGATGATTTGGGCATCTCTCAACCAGAAGAAGCCTCAGTTAACTTCAGCTAGAATGGCTAATCGTTGGGACAAGCTCTACGCCACCAATCGAGCTTTAGAACATATGAACGCTACGGCTAAGAATAAGTGCAGCCCTAGTGCAGCTTGGTGCGGTACGCCTAAATATTCATACAAATTTTTAGGACTAAAATGGGCATCTCGATTACAGGCAATCTTGCACAACACCATGCCTACTACCTGGATTCCCGATATTGGTCGGGGGTGTTGGTTTTGGGTTCGCCTGGTTCGGGTAAAACTTTTTCCTTTATCGATCGCGTTATCGAAGCACTTTTTGCTCAAGGTGTCAGCGTCTTACTCTACGACAAAAAAGGCGATCAGATGAAGTTGCACACCTCTTTAGCATCTCGTTACGGCTATACCGTAGATGTTTTTTCCCCTGGAGGAGTTGGTTTAGAAACGGGTGAAAATCCTGATACGCCTGGAGCGGACTATACCTGCGTTATCAACGTCTTGGACTTTATGAAAGACCCTCGCGATGCTACTACCGCAGGAGAATTGGGCAAAATCTTAATCGACTCACAGGGAAAAGGTGATGGTAAAAAAGACTTTTTCTCCCAGACTGGAGGCATATTTGCGACAGGATTAATGCAGCTTGCCAAATCTAGTAAGTATCCCGATCTGCCAATGGTTTATGCCATTACTCAACTACCGAATTTGGTCGAACGGCTTGATTGGGCAGTAAGACGGGACGACGAGCGAAAACTAGACCCTTGGATTGCTGCTACTATTTCCAATTTCCTCTCTTCCAAAGAATCAGAAAAAACCGCAGCTTCCATTAAGACTACTGCCGAAATCACCTTTACGGGTTTTATTCAAAATGACCTTTTGCCCTGTATGCTCGGCAAGAGTACTATTCCCCTATATCTCAAACCCAAACAATTGCTGGTGATGAAATTAGATGACCGCAGGCGTAGCGTAATCGCTCCTCTGATTACGATGTGTATGCATCTGACTATTGTAGAAAACTTGAGTAAGAAAAGAACTAACCCCTTCTGCTATTGTCTCGATGAGGTTACTAGTCTAGGGGTATTTGCCAAACTGAGCGAATTTATTAACGAATATCGTTCCAACGGCGGTATTCCTATATTAGGAGCGCAAAGTTTGAATCAGTTCTTTGAACTTTACGGCAAAGAGCGTGGCAAAGCACTAATATCGGGTTTATTTACCCATGTCTTATTTGGACCTAATGATTCGGTTACAGCCGAAGAATACTCAAAGAAAATGGGCAACAAAACTGTAGTTACGACTTCCGTATCTCGTTCGCGATCGCAGAACGGAGCATCCACCTCTGTCAATCAGCAGACTCACCAGATTCCTTTAATAAGTGTCGATACCATCGAACGTTTTCCTCAAGGAAAGGCGATTATATTAAACCCTGGCTATGGTGATAAAAACGATGTCAAAAGACCAGTCATGGGCAAAATTGGTATTCCAAAAGAAGATATCGATCGCGCAATTGAAGCAGAAACCGTAATTTGGAAAGAAAAAATTCGCCCAATACTAGCTAATAGAAAAGCTCAATTAGTTAAGTCTCGCCAACAGAATTACATCGACTTGAGCAAATTAGATGAGACTCAAAAGCAGGACTGGACGACCGAACAGTTAAATCTCAGGTTGGTTGCTGCGGAAGAATTGCTGCCCATGCCTCCTGATAGTGATAAGTAGCAATCTAAAATTATATATTTTTGAAATTACATAATTCTAAATTTATACAATTCTAGAATTATTATCACAATTAGAAGTCGTGTTCGTGTAAAAGCTCCCATTTATGAGCTGAAGTAACTGTCTTGCAAATGGCGTATGACCACGATTCATGAATCAAAGGGTCATATCGACCTCAATTCTTTTGAGAGCAAGGTTTAGAAGTGTAGTATCGATTTTGGAGATTAGCTGAAGTACGAAGAGATTTTGTTAGTTTTCATCATGATGTTTTGGATAAATGTTCAGGTAAAAGTAATTTGGCTCTGATTGGCATAACGACAATGCTCACCAGACACTAATAATTACTTACACTCAAGTGACAATACCTATGCTTTACCATTCACTGTAAAGCTCTCTAGCATACATCATCACCTCTTCATTAGGCAGTTTAATTTTGGCAGGTTGATGAGGATAGCGAGTTTCAATCGCGCTAGAATCTTGCTCTACAACTACATCAAATAGCTTTTAACATCGATTGGCGCAACAACGGTTTTATCCAAGGGGCTTTTAACTTAGCAAAGATTAATTCATAAATTTTAGTTTGATTGTCTTGCTGAGGGTATTGTACAACTACTTGAACGAATGAACCTATGCCTGTTTGACCATAAAGCACCAAAACAGAAGGGAAAAAATACTCAACTGTACTCTTAAAAATCTTCGGAATAGTAAACAAGACTGGATTACTCAAAAGTTCTCCGAATGAGTTTTTGGCTCTGGTACTTTCCTGCTCTACTTTGTACCAGTAACCATCCTTATCAAATTTTGTCATTTGATTTTGAACGATTTGAAATAACTCACGATGCGTTCCGTTTTGATGATTAAAATCAGAATTGATCGACCAGACGTTTAAAAAATCTCCCCGAATCGTCTTTTCGCCAGCGATGCCCACAAAATCATATTCAGATGCAATTTGTTCAACAATGCCTGGAATGTCGGTACGAGGTTCACAGTCACCATAAGCCCAAATACAGTCTCCGATTACTTTAAGCTTTAAAGGTTGAGCGATTATCTGTGTATTCTGTTTACCCTCTCGTTGTAGCCTTCCTTCACCATCAAACTCTAGAGCATGAAATGGACAACTAATAGTATTCCTCTGTTTGCAAATCCAGCCGTCGGATAGGGGAGCTTGCATATGCGGACAAACATTGTTCAAGGCGAAGATTTCACCGCGATCGCTTTGCCACAGCACATAATCTTGACCATTTAACGTCACTTTGTAAGGACGATTCACCCTAATCATCGAGCGATGTGCAATTAACCAAGGTGCGCCTGGTAAGACGGGATTCATAAGCTAAAGTTTCAATAACTGACTATATATTCAGTTAGTATCCACGATGTAAATGTAATTTGTCAACTACTGACTGAATTTTCAGTTAAAATTATTTTTGCGGAAATGATTATGATTAAGTATGGATTTTTCAGGCTCTTCACAGAAAAAGAAAAAAAAGCCTCGTCAGGTTCGGGATGCTGAGGCAACTCAGGCGCAAATTTTGGATGCTGCCGAACAAGAGTTTGCCCGCCACGGTCTGGCTGGAACGCGAATTGATGCGATCGCTGCCCGAACGGGTGTAGTGAAAGCGATGATTTACTACTATTTTGATAGCAAAGAAGGACTCTATCAATCCGTGATGCAAAGGATCGGAACAGAATTAGATATAGCATTCAAACAGCTTGCTAATACCGATTTACCCGTTGAAGAAGCCCTAAGAGAATCTATTCGTGCTGGTATTAATTATGGAGCAGCTTATCCGCATCGAGGTATGCTGTGGTTTTATGAAGCAATTCAAAATCAGGGTCAGTATGGACAGATAAGCGGTTGGCAGAAAAGTTTCTGGAGTATGACAGCAATTTTAGAGCGAGGTATGGCTGAAGGCGTTTTTCGCTCGCTCGATCCATTTCTGACAACAATCAATATTTTGGGAGTTTGCACGTTTTATTTCAATGCTCACGAAAATTTAAAATATCTTGATTCGACGCGACAACTTTTAAGTTCAGAAATGATTAAGCAACAGACTCAAGAAGCAATTGACTTGGTTTTGGCGGGAATCAAAGCTTAAGGTTGTAATAGACTCTAATGTAAAGGAATACAACAGGCTACAGATAATTTTCGCTTAATTTTTATTGAGAAAAGCCCCTATAACTGAGAATTATCCCCTAATTATTGCAAAAATTCGATAATTGCTACTTATAGATTTATCATGCCAACTAAAGCCGAGACAGCGTATCGTCGTCTGAAAAACTATGTAACATCGCGAGAGCTAATGGAGATTTATACACCGACTCAACAATTGTAGAAAAATCTTGATGAGACAAATCAGCTATTTTTGCTCTCTCTGGTCAGAAGCTGCAATATCATAGCCTAAAACACTAGCACAATAAGCCGTTACAAAGTCCAAAAAAACTTGAACTCGCGGAGATAAATTGCGCTGGTGGGTAAATAAAGCCTGAACCATTAGCCCTGGTGGTAGTAGTTTTGGAAATAACAACTTCAATCGTTTTTGTTCAACTTCTTCATGAACCTGAAAGTTTAATAGTCGAGTAATTCCCAAACCTGCCAGAGCAGCATTTCTCAACGCGCCACCATTATCGGAGTTGAATTTGCCTTTTACAGCAATTGTCTGCCAAGTTCCATCGATTAAAAATTCCCAAGGTAAAGGTTGCCCATTAAACAAATAGCGGAGACAATTATGATGCACCAAATCTTGCGGTGTGCTGGGTGTACCATGTGTTTTAAGATAATCGGGTGAAGCACAAAGAGCAAAATTAGCACGTCCTAAATATCTGCGGATTAAGCTAGAGTCTTCAGGATCGCCTAAGCGAATTGCTACATCAATTCCCTCTACAACCAAATCGACCAAGCGATCGCTCAGTCGCAAATCAATTTCAAGATCTGGATACTGCTGAAGAAACTCTGGAATAGACTGTACTAAAAGCCATTGTCCGAAATCTAGAGAAGTGCTTATAGTTAATTTACCCTGGGGTTTGCCACCTGAAATTAGGTGATCGTTAGCTTCTTCAAGTTCTCGTAATAATTGAGAAATACGCTCATAGTAAGCCGTACCTTCATTGGTCAAACTAAGAGAACGAGTTGTTCTTTGTAATAAACGCACTCCTAAACGATCTTCTAACTTCGATACGCGCTTGCTAATGGCAGATGGTGTGGTGGAAAGCGATCGCGATGCTGCGCTAAAACTATTTAGTTCTACGGCTTTTACAAAGGCTATTAGTTCGGCGAATTGATTAAATCCACTCAACATTTGTTCTTGCTTGGCAAAAATCTTTTGCCAGTATAGGGGTTTTTCTTCTTAATAAGCAAAGGTTAAGCTAATTTTAGATTAATTAGTTAAGACAAAACAATGAATTCAAAAAAAGTCGCGATCGTTACAGCAGCGAGTCGTGGAATAGGCGCGGGATGTGCTAAGGAGTTGGCAGCACGAGGATATCAAGTATCATTAATAGCGCGAAGCGATCGCGTTTTAGATCTCGCTCAAGAACTGAATGGTATTGCCACACAAGGTTCAATATCGGTTTCTGAAGATTTGGAACGATTGGTTCAGAACACATTAAATAAATTCGGCAGAATCGATGCGGTGGTTAACAGTTTTGGCGATCCGCCTCGTCCTGACTTGCTCGATATTGACGATGAAATGTGGCTCGAAAATTTTGAAATGCTATTTTTGAGCGTGGTACGCATTGCCAAATTGGTAACAAAACCAATGCAGTCACAAGGAGGAGGTGCGATCGTTAATATCTCTGCTTGTGACTCTCAAGAACCAGTATTGGGAACTGCTTTTAGTGGTACACTCCGCGCTGCAATGGAAGGTTTTACCAAACTCTATGCCAAACGGTATCGGGCTGACCATATTCGCATGAATTCAGTCGCGCCATTTTTTGTCGCGGACAGCATCGAAGAACTAGAAGGCTGGGACGTACCATCTGACTTAATGTGGGGTCGTCCTGCTACATACTCAGAACTAGCTAAAACGGTAGCTTTCTTGATTTCAGATGATGCCAAATTTATTACAGGTACTACGCTCAAAGTAGACGAAGCTCGTTCGGCTGCGATTTAGTTCTTTATTTCATTTTTAATGTTTGCCAATTTGAAGTTCACAAAGTAATTCTTATGAAAATTCTCCTGTGTGTATTTCACCCCAACATTGCCGAGTCTCGTGTCAATAAGCGATGGATGGAAGCTGTTAGCGACGATTCTCAAATTACTGTTCATGAAGTGTATAGCACCTATCCCAACTGGTCATTCGACCTCAAAGGCGAACAACAGTTGGTGGAAACCCACGATCGCATTGTATTTCAACACCCTTTCCAGTGGTACAGCGTACCACCTTTAATGAAAAAATGGCTAGACGAAGTGCTAGATTACGGCTGGGCTTATGGTTCTGGAGGAACAGCTTTATCAGGAAAAGAATGGCTTTCTGCGATCTCAACTGGAGGTTCAGCCCAATCATATCAACTGGGAGGAAGTAATGGTTATGACCTACTCCCTTCCCACTGTAAAATCAGGTAATACAGAGGAAGCGTAATGAATCAAACAAAAGCGTTAAAGAAACAGCCTTTTGATGCCGACAAGTGGCAGAAACTTTACTATCGTAATCAACAGCAGTA
>JADEXJ010000137.1 GCA_015207195.1 Pleurocapsales cyanobacterium LEGE 10410 | reverse complement strand
ACTCAAACCACTGGGCTTTTTCGATGCCAACCCCGCCCTTGATGTCCCACCCTCGGCTAATGGTCGCGGTAAGTGTCATTAGTAATGAGTAGCGAGTAGTAAGTAGCGGTAGAGACGTACCATGGAACGTCTGTACAAGTAAGTAACAAGTAATAAGTACTCCGAACTTTAAATTATGGTTGAAACAGCAGATATTGTAGTCGTCGGTGGTGGCTGTATTGGTGCAGCGATCGCCCTTCACTTAGCCGAGAAAAATGCGGGTAAAATTATCCTTTTGGAACAGAAATCTTTGGCACATGGAGCTTCTGGTAAGGGTATTGGCATTATCCGTACTCACTATACTCACCCCGTGTTGGCTGAGTTGGCGCAACTTTCCCTAGAGTCCTATCATGATTTTGCCGAGCGTTATGGCGGTTATGATGCGGGATTCCATCCCTGTGGTTATTATATTTTGGTGGGAGAAGACGACCGACAGACCCTGAAGGATCTGGTTAAACTGCATCGATCGCTGGGTATTGAAGTAGATTTGGTAGATTTAGACCGCCTCCAGGATGCAATTCCCGCTCTTAATCTGACCGATGTGGCGATCGCTGCCTACGAACCAAACTCTGGCTATGGTTCTCCCCCACAAACTACTATCGCCCTAGCCCGAAGAGCGCAAGACTTGGGGGTAGATGTGCGTACCGATACGCCCGTTAGGGAAATTAAATTGGATGCTGAAGGTAGAATCGAAAGAGTTATTACTCCATCGGGTGAAATTGCTACCCGTACTGTAGTTGATTGCGTCGGTCCTTGGGCAAAACAGTTTACCGAGCATTTAGGTTTAGATTTTCCCGTCGCTCCCGTGGTCGAACACGTGGTAGTCGTCGAGCGTCCCCAAGAGTTTAGCCAGCCCCATCCCGTAGTTTCCGATCTGGTCAATCTTTGCTACTCGCGATCGGATGCAGACCAACCCTACACTAGGATTGGCAATTCTAATCCCCAGCTACACTCTCAGTTTAAGCTAGATAATGCCGATGATTTTCATGGTCAACTTTTTCCTCACATTACTGAAGAATTAACCCAAAAACTATTACATCGTTATCCTATTTTAAAATCAGGAAAAATAGTTGATAACTATTCTGGTATCTGGGCGATTACTCCAGATTATCAACCAATAATAGACAGAATTGAGCAAGTTCCTGGGCTGTATTGTGCGGTTGGTTTTAGCGGACATGGCTATAAATTAAGCCCAGTTATTGGCAAGCTGGTCAGTCAATTGATTGTGGGCGAAACTAACACTTTAGTTGGCAAGCTGAAAATATTTCGTCGTAGCCGTTTTGCGGAAAACAAGCTTATTAGATCACAGCTTAGCTATAGCAAAGCCCAAGGTTTGCGTTAATCCTCTGATATTTCAATCTAAGATTATATTGAGCGATTTTTAGCCGTGAACTATTGTTCTCAGGGCAATGGCAAATTAAAACTATTATTATATGTAGATTTTAGAACATTTTTGTAACTAGATTTACAAACAAATTTATTAATAAGCTGCAAACTTGTTATATCAACTGAAGTTCCCTGTATTTATCAAACTATAAACATTGAACTCGTAGGGAATAGATTGAGAATTTAAACATTACTAAATTTAAATAAAATGAATCCTGAAGCACAAGAATTTTTAGGGACATTTGTGTCAGAAAGCTATTACTATTGGGCATCAGTATTTATGCTGCTGATTCACGCTGGTTTCCTGGCATACGAGGGGGGTGCTTCTCGTTGTAAAAACGTGCTGGCTACCATGGTGAAGAATTTGCTGACCCTTTCCAGTGTGGGACTGTCCTTTTTTCTCTTTGGCTGGTGGGTTTACAATGGCTTTCCTCTGTTTCCCGTGGCTGGAGGAATTATTGGTCCTTGGACTAACCCAGAAACTAGCGAACTGGTTGCAGAATTAAAAGGATTGGCAGATGCTTCCTATCCTTGGTCGGAAGCGATGGGACCAAATACCGCTGATAATCTGACGGGCGTATTTTTCTTTGCCTTCGCGCTGTTTGCCATGACCACCGCCTCGATTCTTTCTGGTGCGGTTATTGAACGGATCAAAGTTGGGGCATACATTATTCTGTCGATAATCCTGGGGTCGTTTACCTGGGTAGTCGCTGCTTCTTGGGGATGGCACTACACGGGCTGGTTTTTTACCGCCCTCGGCTATCACGATTTTGGCTGTTCGGCGATCGTTCACGGAATTTCTGGCTTTTTTGCTTTGGGAGTTTTGATCAACTTAGGACCGAGAGTAGGCAAGTTTGACGAGAGAGGTAGACCGAGAGCCATTTTGCCTCACAATTTGCCCCTAACTATGCTGGGCTTGATGCTAATTTTCGTGGGCTTTTATGCCTTTCTAGCTGCCTGTGTCATCTTCGTCCCTGGACAAACCGTGGAAACGACTATTTATGGCACGCCAATGACTCTAGCCTCCATTGGAGTCAACACTACCTTGGCTTTAGCTGCGGGGATTGTCGGAGCTTATATTTCCAGTAAATCCGAACCCTTTTTCACCATTTCTGGTGGTTTGGCAGGTATTATTACCGTCGGTGCGGGCTTGGATCTATATCATCCTTTGATTGTTATTCCCCTGGCGTTTGCTGGAGCGTTCATCATGCCCAAGGTAGCTGCTGCGGTTGAAAGAGCGGGAATTGATGATGCGGTGGGCGCATTTGCGGTACATGGTTTTTGTGGGATGGTCGGAGCTATCTTGCCAGGATTTTTTGCCTATGGCTATCCCCAGGCTGAAGGTATACCCGTTATCAATCCTATCGGTCAAATTATCCCCACCCTAATTTGTATTGTTATTTTAGGCTTTATTCCTGGCTATGGAGTCAGCTTTGTCCTGAAAAAATTGGGTCTGTTGAGGGTTTCCCGTGCCGAAGAAATCGAAGGTTTAGACCTAGCGGATATGGGTGTAGAAGGCTATCCCGAATACAATACAGCCTGGCAGTCGGAAAACGGAATTCGCACTACTCCCCCCGTAGGCAGTTCGATAAATTATTAACAACTCGCTCCAGTAATCAAACAATAGGTGGCAACATGAGCAGTCCTTTCAAAACACCGCAGGAATTTTTAGAAGTTAAAGGACCACTATACACTTTTGCTAATAGTTCCTTTTGGCTAACTCTTTTTTTAGTATTTACGGTTTTGATATTTTTCTGGTTTATTTATGCCAGCTATAAAATCAAAAGTAAGTCAAACTCAGATTCTGACCCTGCGGTGATGAGCGTCCTAATATTAACTGGCTTTTTGTCTCTAGCTCAGTCGGTCTATATTTCTGGTACAACCGCAATCGAGGCTTACCTGCAAAAGAACAAATCTCAGGTCTCTATGCAGAGAAAAACCCGTACCACAAAAGTAGCGGGAAAAACCAAGATTACTAGGCGGTATGGCGCACGGCGATCGCCCCAAACTAGAGTAGTCGATCGGGGTTAGTTTGATTCTACCGCAGGGGCAATTATTTAATGGTTTTTCTTAGGGCGATCGCCCTTTGGTCGGCTAGCAAAAGTTTAGAGTATTAGAAGATCGGCATGACCACGGCAATTTTAGTCATAGCAGTTAATCAATGAGTATTAAACTTTTGGTAATTCAAAATTCTCCTACGGCATCTTTGGGTACTCTGGAGCGATGTATTCGCGATTATTCACAGGGTATACCGAGTTCTGCAAAGCTTATTCCACCAAGAGACACCCTGGGCAACCGCGATCGCCCGATTACAGTAGAGATTTTAACTCCTGCTGCTGGAGAAAGACTGCCTATCAATACCGATTATGATGGTCTGATCGTTTTAGGTGGACCGATGAATGCAGAGGACGATACTCACTATCCCCACCTAAAAGATGTAGTTCGCTTAATACAGCTGTTTTCCGCCGAACATAAGCCTATTCTCGGCATTTGTTTAGGAGCGCAGTTAATTGCCAGAGCCTTCGGTCAGAAAATATATCAGCACAATCAGGTAGAGCTAGGTTTTACGCCATTGCGCGGGAGCGGTTCGGCGATCGCTAGTGACCCCGTACTACATTCGGCACTGCCGTCTAATTCTGAGCCAATCCATTTAATGCAATGGCACTTTGATACTTTCGATTTGCCAGAGCAAGCCACGCTGCTGATGACGGGAGACAACTGTCAAAACCAAGCATATCGGATTCACGACAATATTTATGGATTTCAATGCCATTTTGAAGTAGATCGCTCAATTTTACAGGGATGGCTGATTAGCGGGAGAGACTATTTTCAGAGCAATCATCCCGACTTTCCCAAGCAGCTAGAAAAACAAGCAGCCCTTTACTTAGATCGGTCTAATTTATTCTGCCACAAAGTTTGTCACGCTTGGTTAGATCTGATTAAAGTTCTGATGATGACTTGAGTAGGGAGTAGCAAGTAGTCCCTAAAGGGATATATGCGGAGCGGTATCCTTTAGGACACTTCGCTATGAGTAGCGAGTAGTAAGTAGGGAGTAGCGAGTAGCGAGTAGTGAGTAGCAACTAACGACTAACGATCACCCATATCGCTCTGTTTTGTATCTCATAATTAATTAACAATTCGATCTTTGAAATCGATCAACAGCAGCATATTATCGATCATGATATTCTTTAAATCTTGAGTTAGGGGTAATGCTCCTTGAGGACCAAACCACCGTTCAAACATAGCAACGTACTCTGGTTTGTTGTCTAGAAACCCCTGCATAAATTTAATTAAACTGTAGTTTACGATATTGAGAAACTGAGAATTGTTTTCCGCCACCATACAAGCAATTCCTTCACGAGAATAGTCGCCAACTATCTGAAAATCTTCGGGATTAGGACTACTGTGCAACCAGCTTTCAAGTAGAATACCGTCTGAGGCAAAAGCGTCAATCTTTCCCTGTTGCAATGCCTCATAGCCAGCTTCGCGATCTCTGACCGTAATAACTTCGGCTAAAGGCTGAACTCGTCTGATAGCTCGTTCGTTCGTCGTTTTGGGTAAAGCACCAATCCGTTTACCAATCAAAGATTCGGCATCCCAATAATTATTACCCCTTCTAGTTAACAATCTCGTTCCTGTAGAACTATAGCTAAAAGAAAAATCAATTTGGCGATCGCGCCTCCAGGTAAAGCTACTGGCATCGCAGACTAGATCGACATCACCACCGATCAATTTGGGAATACGTTCTTTGGGTTGCAGGGCGACTAATTCCAATTCAATTTCCCGATCAAACTCTTGTTCTAGCTGGTTGGCAATCAATCCTAAGATATCAACCGAATAGCCAACTAATTCACCCTGCTCATTACGATAGGCAAATGGTACAGCATCTTTACTCGTACCTGCGGTTAATTTTCCCGTGCTAATAACCTTCTCCAACACCGTTTCAGCAACAGCAGGATTAGTCCACATCAACCAACTGACGCTCAAGATTGAAATAGCTGCTTTTGACCACAAGTTCCGCAACATAGATAATGCTTATTTTCAATTTAGGTTCGTTATAGTAGTAAATCACAAAACCCAAATTAACCAGGGAAATCGTTATTACTTAAGAATTTTCCAGAAAAATATTATTATTTGTTAATAACTTAGGGAAAATAAAACTGTGACACGAATTTTTTTAGCGATCGCCTCTGCCTTAGGGGGAATATCCGTAATTTTTGGTGCCTTCGCCAGCCATGCTTTAAAAGATAGGTTAAGCGATCGCGCCCTGGAAATCTGGGAAACTGGCACCAAATATCAGATGTATCATGCTATTGCCCTAATTTTGATTGCCTTACTGATAGCGCGTTTTCCCTCTTCAACTCCCCTAATGGTGTCGGGATACGCTTTCATTGCAGGAGTGATTCTTTTTTCTGGTAGTTTATATGCCCTCAGCTTAAGCGGAATTAAATGGCTTGGTGCAATTACCCCTCTGGGTGGAGTAGCATTTATTATTGGCTGGACTTGTTTGGCAGTTGCAGCCTGGAGAATTGAGTAATTAACACAAAGCTATGAAAATGGCAAAGCCATGGAGCAAAACCTCAAATCAAGTTATAAATTTATAAATTATATTTTAATCGTGCCATGCTCGGTAAAGAACCAGTTAAGACTAATCTAAGAAATAATTATTAGCAAATTCTGTTAAAACTAGCTGTAAAATCTAACATAGTTTAGAACTACGTCCATATATTGTCTAATTCTTCTATATCCACGAGCAACTAAATATTTCAGATACATATTTGTTATGCGTATTGCCCTATTCACAGAAACATTTTTACCCAAGGTTGATGGAATTGTTACCCGTTTGCGCCACACTATCGAACATCTAGAACGAAATGGCGATCGCGTTTTGGTAGTCGCTCCCGAAGGAGGCTTAACGGAGTATAAAGGGGCAAAAATACATGGCGTGCCTGGTGTTCCTCTGCCTCTATATCCTGAACTAAAGTTAGCTTTACCGCCCATTGGTACGAGAAGTGCCATCGAAGAATTTCAGCCTGACCTGATTCATGTGGTAAATCCTGCTGTTTTGGGCATAGGAGGGATATATTATGCTAAAAAAATGGATATTCCCCTGGTTGCTTCCTATCACACCCATTTACCTCAATATCTACAGCATTACGGTTTGGGGGCATTAGAAAGACTGCTTTGGGAACTATTAAAGGCTGCTCATAACCAGGCTCAACTCAATCTTTGTACTTCTAGTGCGATGGTTAACGAACTTGTCACCCACGGAATTGAGAGGGTAGATCTCTGGCAGCGGGGAGTAGACACAGAAATGTTTCAACCTCACCTAGCCTCGGCGCAAATGCGATCGCGCTTATCTCAAGGAAATGCCAACGCTCCTTTGTTGCTCTACGTTGGTAGAGTCTCGGCAGAAAAACAAATCGATCAGATCAAGCCCATACTAGAGGCAATTCCCGAAGCACGCTTGGCAATCGTTGGTGATGGTCCTAGTCGGGAGTCCTTAGAGGCTCATTTTGACGGAACAAAAACTCATTTTGTCGGCTACCTTCAAGGACTAGAATTAGCCTCCGCTTTTGCCTCTGCCGATGCTTTTGTCTTTCCTTCTCGCACCGAAACTTTGGGACTGGTGTTGCTTGAAGCAATGGCTGCTGGCTGTCCTGTAGTCGCTGCTCGCTCTGGAGGGATTCCCGATATTGTAACCGATGGCGTAAATGGCTATCTATTTGAACCAGACGATCCTAACGGTGCCATCACCGCTACCAAATCTTTACTAGAAGCAACCGCGATTAGAGAAGAATTGCGTTCTAATGCCCGTGAAGAAGCCGAACAATGGGGTTGGGCTTCGGCTACCCGCCAGCTACAAAGTTATTATCGTAGCGTCTTGAATACTAGCTACGGCGTTTCTGCTGCTTGAAGAGACTGGGAGCAGGGGAGCAAGGGAGCAGGGGAAACTCTATGATTACTAACAACTAACAACTAACAATCAACCAAAACTATAACTACAATTACACTTTAATCGGCGATCGCCAAAACCCCCCGATCTTATTTCTTCATGGTTTTATGGGGAATAGTCAGGACTTTTTGACGGTGATTAGCAACTTATCAGAATTTTGTTGTCTGGTGGTCGATCTGCCTGGTCACGGAAATACTGAAGTTGCTGGCGAGCTTGATTACCAAATGCCCCAAATAGCCCAGGCATTAATTGGACTATTAAACAGATTAGCCATAGAACAATGCTTTTTAGTTGGCTATTCGATGGGGGGCAGAATTGCCTTATATTTGACTGTTTATTTTCCGCAATATTTTCAGGGAGTTATCTTAGAATCTGCTTCTCCTGGATTAGCAACTCAACCAGAGCGCGATCGCCGAATCGAGCAAGACTGGCAGCTAGCAGCGCGACTAGAATCTCAGGGCTTAGCTCAATTTTTAAAGCAGTGGTATGCCAATCCTATCTTCGCTTCATTTGTTCGACATCCCAACTACGAGCAGGCGATCGCCCATCGACAACAAAACGAGCCAAACAAGCTAGTCAAATCTTTGCGCTATACGGGTTTGGGAATGCAGCCTTCTTTGTGGCACTGTCTCTCAAATATTCAAATACCCATCTTGCTTGTAGTAGGTGAATTCGATGCCAAGTTTGTTGCTATTAATCAAAAAATTGCTGGTTTGTGTCGGCAATCTAAATTAAACATCGTAAAAAATAGTGGTCATAATGTTCATTTTGAACAGCCAAAAGAGTTTATTAAACTTGTTAAGCTTTTTGCTCGCTCATGTTGAACCGTGGGTTTTTTGGGGCTAATTATTGGGGTTTAATTGAACTAAAGCTGGCAAAGAAGAATTAATTTCTCAGATGGGTTAAAATTTTCAGTAGTAATACTTAACTATAGGTGTAGTAAATATTGCGATCAATTTGTGTTGACAAAATAGACGACTATTATTTAGCTCCCATATCAATTTAAGTCAGTCTCAACCTTAAAAATACACCGAAAATATACTTAGATCTAAAAATACCAATACATATGACTATTCAGCCATCATTATCCCTGTCCAATATTGGAGCTAATAGCCTACAGCTAAATAGTTTATTCCCTGAAATCTTTAAAAAACTCCGCAACATAAAAGCAGAAGAAGATACGCTTCAGGTAGCAGTCGAAATTATTTATCAAGCTTTAAAATGCGATCGCGCTGTAGTCTATAGTCTTCAGTCAGATTCATATTGCAAAATCGTGGCTGAAGCGGTAACTCCAGGTTATGCCGAAATCTTGGATACAACAATCACAGATCCTTGTTTTGAAGCAGGCTATCTTGACAAATACCAAAAAGGCAGAGTTCGAGCAATTAGCGACATTTATCAGTCGGGAATGAAGCCCTGTCATCTAGAAAATTTGGCAAAAATTGAGGTCAAATCTAATTTAGTAGCACCTTTGATTCGTCAAGACAAATCTCTGTATGGATTATTGGTAATGCATCAGTGTTCAACTACTCGTCAGTGGCAACAGCTAGAAATTGAATTTGTGCTTCAGGTGGCAGATTGGACTATGGGGCAAATATCTCAACAACAAGGCTGGTTAGATCTTAAGCAACAGCTAGAAAACCGAGAACAAGCCCAAAAACAAATTACCTCCATAGTTCAAAAAATTCATAGTGCAGTAGGCTTTAAAGACGCGTTACAGGTAGGAGTGGATCTGGCGCGAGAGATTTTAAACTGCGATCGCGTTGTAGTCTATGGTTTACAAGATCAAAGCATGGGAGAAATTGTCGCTGAGGCAAGCGATCCTGCTCTTGCTTCCATTTTGGGCAGGGTAATCAAAGACCCCTGTTTTGAATACCGCTACATCGATAAATATCAGCAAGATTTTAGTTGAGGCGAACAACCGGAACAAATTATTAGAGCGTGAAATAAGCTCGATCAATCAAAATAGCTCTTTACAAACGAAAAAAGATACTAAATTAATTCAGATTATCAGCAAAAAGCTAACAGTAGCTACATCCCAGCTAATTCGCTCTATCAGTTCGGTTAACGTCAGCAAAAGTGAATTGGATGGCGTTTTAGATGAGGCACTTGCCCAGATTGACCATAGTAAGCACAATCCCAATTAATAGACTTCTTGCCCTAAAGGACTCCTAAAGGATACCGCTTCGCATATGCATACAGGCGGTTAAAGCGACCTTTTTAAGTTTTCCCTTACTGAGTAGACGTTCGTATAATAATTGATTCTGGCTCTATTGCGCTGAGGATCGCCCAAATACCAGTTCTGTTTTTGCGATCTAAAGTCATGGGGAACTGGTTGCCATGTTTTAACTAGCTCATTTAACAACAGATCCTGCTGTTGGCGGAAATATTCAACCTGACGACCATAATTAATGATGCTAAAGTAAACATTACCGCGATCGCTGGTAGGAATTACCCCCGCCAAGGCACTGACGTTATCTAACGTCCCCGTTTTAACTGTCGTCCCAGTTGGCAAACCGCGATTTTTTACCGTTCCTACAAGATCTCTTCCTGCGGTAGGAAATAAATCTGCCGTACCAAGAGAATGTTCTCTGAGTAATCTATCGATGGCAAGCAGCATTTGACAGACAGCGCGGGGAGAAATACGATTTGCTTCGCCCAAACCCGAACCATTGATTAATTGAATCTCCCTTCGAGGAAAGTTGGCGATCTCGGCAGAAGATTTAGCGATCTCTGCTGCACCACCAATCGAGTTGGCTAAGATCTGCGCCATGTGGTTGTTGCTGTAGATATTCATCTGTCTGAGAATTTCTACCAGAGGTAGAGACTGATGAGTGATTAGCAATTTGGCAGTAGACGGCATCTCAGAAATTGATTTGACCTTACCTGCGATCGCTACCTCTGGCAGTAGCGTACCCCATGGCATTTGCAAATATTGTCGAGTAATTTCCGACTGCCACAATTTTTGATTTAATCCCTGTTTTAATAGCTTTCCTGCAATCAAAGGCTGGTCTTGATAATTCATATAGAACTCATCGTTAACCAATAGATTGCCTTGAACCTGGCGGATTCCCAATTGATTGAGAGCATTACCTAAAGCGATCGCCTCTTCCCAAACAAACAAGGGATCGCCACTACCTCGAATAATTAAATCTCCCTTAACTATCCCTTGACTTATTTCTCCAGTAACATAAACGTCAGTTATGAATTGATGCTTGGCACCGTATTCAGCCAACACTGCCAGGGTCGTAGCAATTTTGGTCAAAGAAGCAGCAGGAAGAGGTATTTTGCTCTGATTATCGCTTGAAGTTTCCCAGCCTGATTGCAGATATATACCCTGACGACTAGGTTCTATTCCCAGATCGCTCAAACCTTGAAGATAGGCTTGGACAACAGTTTTGGTCACTAAATCATCACGGCTAGGAGGAAGATCGAAAACTGTCGAGTTTTCCCAAACAAATAATTCCAGTGGCTTCAAGCGATCGCTGGCTTGGGGAGAAATATTCAACCAAGCAATTAAACCTGAAATGATTAGATCTAGCATAGAGCAATTTGTGGTTCGATCTAGATGGAAACTATTCTTGAATGACGCAAGAAAACTCGCCTCAAGCCAGACTAAGTTAGCGGTCTTTAGCTCCGATTGTGATTAGTCTAGTAATACAGCGGTAAGCTATTATATTATCATATTTAACGCAGCTGCACTAGTTCTTTAGATGATTTGAGATCTGTTCGCCATTGTTGTTAGGAATTTTTCAGGCGATCGCTCAAGCCCACTGCTTGCTCAACCTCATCCTGGTTTTCTCCTCTATCTACTTTACCCAAATTTTTCTCTAAAATAATACCAATTTGAGCCAAAATAGTAAGTAGGTAGGCACAATAATTTATAACACCCAGACATCTTGTTTCTTCCCTATCGCCCTATCGCCCTATCGCCCTATCTCTCTATCTCTCTATTATGCGAAGCGGTCCCTACGGGATACCGTAAACATATATCCTTTAGGACTCCCTATCTCCCCAAGCTGACCAATTATCTTCTATTTAATTACTCCCACATACTTAATTGTTTGTGGGATCAGATCGAATGAGCTAACTTGATTCCATACTTCTCAAGGTTTCTTCACGAATAGTTGCCAAAACTCGACGGCTGATTTGTATAAATTCTGGAGTCAGAGTGTCATCGATATGACGGGGACGTTGTAAGTCGATCACGATATCTTCTTTGATATGTCCTGGATTAACTCCCATGACCAAAATGCGATCGCCTAAAAAAACAGCTTCTTCAATATCGTGGGTAACAAAGATTACCGTAGTTTTAAATTCGTGCCAAATCTCCATCAATAACTCCTGCATCATATGACGAGTTTGGGCATCCAAGGCACTAAAGGGTTCGTCCATAAGTAACACTGAGGGAGAATTGATTAAAGCCCTAACAATGCTGGCTCTTTGCTTCATGCCTCCTGAAAGCTGGTGGGGATAGGAATCACGGCGATTGTACAAACCGACCCGATTTAGATATTCGCCAACCAACTCGCGACGCTTGGCTTTGGGAATACCTTTGATTCGCAGACCAAATTCGACATTTTGGAAAGTGGTTTTCCAAGGGAGTAAAGAATACTGTTGAAAGACAAAACCTCGATCGGCACCTGGTTTGGTTACGGCTTGTTTGTCTACTAAGATCGCCCCGTCGGTAGGATTTACAAAACCTGCAATACTATTGAGTACCGTTGACTTACCGCAACCAGAAGGTCCTAGCAAACAGACAAATGATCCTGGTTCGACCGTAAAATTGATTTTATCTAAGATAGTTGTCTTCTGGCGATCGCCGAATCTAACCGTCAAATCTCGTACTTCTACCAATCCGTAAGTTATCTGAGTTGATGCCTGTGCCTGTACTGCGATATCTTGCATAGTTGCGTTTTAAATTATTAATTTAAGTTAATTTTCCAAATTTAAGCACCTTGCTTTTTAATTGTTCTCCAAGGCATCAGTGCAGCAGTCAAACGACTAACCACCCAAGAACTCAAGGCACCCATTAAGCCAATTAACAGCATTCCCATGACAATTGGGGGATAGTTGGAAGTAACATAAGATTCCCAGGTAATGTAGCCTACGCCATAGCGTCCCGCCAGAATTTCCGCCGTTACCAAACAAAACCAAGCATTACCCATGCCAATTACTAAACCGCTAGCGATACTGGGTAATGCTCCAGGAATCACGATATCTTGGAAGATATGCCAAGATTTTGCTCCCAAACACTGCCCCACCCGAATCAACACCGTATCGTTGAGGGTACTTTCTACTCCTTTGATCGTGCTAATCAGCACAGGAAAAAAGCCCCCCACAAAAGTAATAAAAATCATTCCTGCTTCGGCAGTAGGAAACATCAGAATAGCCAGAGGAATCCAGGCTACGGCTGGGATGGGGCGCAATAATTCTAGCGGTGGTGACAACAGATCGTCGGCTTTTTGCCATGTACCGATCACTATGCCCAGAATGATTCCTAAGACAGCTGCGATCGCATAACCCAGCAATACCCTGATAATACTCGATCGCAAATGTACCCAAGGATCACTTGTAAAAAAATCCCAGGTGGCTTGAACTACTTCTACTGGTGTGGGTAAGAAACCAAAGTTGATCAAAAATTGAAATTTAATCGCACAGAGAAATTGCCACACCCCAAAAAAGATGACTAGGGAAAGAATTCTTCGTCCCAATTTATTTAGCCGAAAAATTCTACCGAACAGAGAAGAGGAATCTTGACTCAAATCTGAATTTAATTTGGAAGCAGGACTAGTCATCTGTTTCAAAGGTTAGGGGATCGAGAGAAAACTTGTTGCAGCACTCCTTATTTGAGAATCCTGGTTTGAGAGCAAAAGTTAAGGTAGAAAACTGCTAACCAGCAACAAATAATTTACTTACTACTGTATGGAGGTTTCCTAAACCGTCTCTACCAGCTTGCTACTTTTGACAATGCCAATACATTCAAAGCCATTAAACTATTGAGCAGCGCCAACGGGAGCAGGAGTAGTTTGAGCATAAGTTGCCTGTAATTCTTTGAATGCAGTTACCTGTCCCCCAGAAGCAGCAGCATATTGATTAGCATCTTCTTGAAGCAAGAAAGCAGAAACCCCATCGCCATTGTTGACGTAATAAGAGTTTTCGGCAAAAAGTTTCCAGCCATTATTGCGATCGTGAACAAACATGACATCAGCAGCTTTGCCTTCTGCTCTGAGCGTGGGCAACATTTGCATCATGTTGGGAATTGAGGCAAAGTTAGTTACGGTTTCCTCCCCTTGTATCCACAGTTGGGCAGCCATTTTAGGCTCTTCGATTGGTTCTCCAGTTAAGGCATCATTACCACTAATCACGTAGTTTTCTGCCTCGGCAATAACCTGGTCATAATCTAACCCTTGTTCAGACATCGCTGCTTTGAGATAGCTCTCGTCAACCCATCCTGAGACATCGTCTGGATTGACCTGTCTTTCTACCTTGCCCAATTCGGTTAGAGTCGTAATACTATTTTTTAGGGCATCTATATGAACCTGACGAATTGTCGGATCTAGGGGTTGCAAACCAGAAGGACCAAGAAACATATAAACCACTTCTTTTTCAATTCCCGACCATTCTTCAATCTTGGCAGAAGTTGCTTCTGGGTTGTCCCTATAGATTTGATTGGCTTCCAACATGGCTTTCATATAAGCCTTGACAACTTCGGGATGCTCTTGAGCAAAATCCGAGCGCACCACAATACCGTGCAGGGTTGGTACTCCTGTCTGTGCGCCATCAAAGATCTTTTTGGCAAAGCCTCGGAAGGGGAATAATTCGCCAAAGGGAACGAAATCGGCATGGGCATCGATCTGACCAGTACGCAGGCTCGTACCTCCTACCTCAGGAGCTTGTGAAATTAATTCTACATCGGTTTCAGGATTGATTCCGTTATCTTTTAAGGCTTTGAGCAACATCCCATGAGCAGCCGAACCAAAAGGTACTGACACTGATTTGCCTTCGAGCTGAGCTAGGGAAGTTACATCGCTGTCTTTGGGAACAACTACCGCATTGCCCGCACCATTAGGACTATAAGCCAAGGTTCCGATATAGGTAGACTCGACATCGCCCCCTTCTTCGCGGAACTTAATTAAATTGATTGCTGTGGGAAAGTCTCCCATTAAACCAATATCAATTTGATCTGCCAACATTTTATTTGTAATTGGTGGTCCTGAAGTGTAGCTCGACCATTGAATATCATATTCGACCCCTTCATACTTACCAGTAGTAGGTAAATGCTTCCGCAACAAATCCATCTCTCTAACCGTCGCTCCACCTACGGCAGTATTGATTACCTGATCCTGTGTACCAATAGAAATCCGAATAGTATTTTTTTTGCCGAAAATTTTAGTTTTTTCTGATTCTGAAGAGTTACTATTGACCGACCCGCTTGCTAAAATTGAAAAGCCGAAAACTAGCAAAGTAACTGCTACTTTTTTTGTCCAAGAATGACGTTTAATAGCAACCATAATATTTTTCCCAATCTTTTTAATGAAATAATTAAATAGTTAGCAACTGGGAGTTTTTGTGATCTAAGCTACATTTACCCAGACCGTTCTATAAATATCTTGATTCGACTAATATATTTTTTTTATGGTTTTTATGCTAAATAACTTATTCATTAAAAGCAAATTTTCACTGCAAAATTAGATACCAAATTATATTTCTTAACTCTCCCTAAAGCTTGGTTGATTTATCATAATTATTAAAGTTAAGAGACATCTTGGCAGTTTTTGATCGCTAACGAATCAATGAATGATAATTTTGCTCCAAAGCTATACCAGCAATTTTGGCAAAGGGTCAATCAAAGCTGCTCGATCGCTCCGTTGGTAAACATTGAAGAAGCAATTCCTTTATTCATTTTTGATTCTATTCCTTCAACTAATACAAAAACATGGGAACTAATCGATCGCCAAGTTGAAACACCCGTAGGTGCGATCGCCCTACAGCAAACCGCAGGTAAGGGGCAATGGGGACACAGTTGGATTTCCACAACAGGTGGTTTATATCTTTCTGTCGGACTCGAACTAGATTTGGATACTAACAGTTATCCTCATTTAGTGATGGCAACCGCCTGGGGAATAGCAAGCGTTTTACGCCATTACGCCTTGCCAGTAACTATCAAATGGTCGAATGATTTAATTTTAGAACGACGTAAGTTGGGGGGAATTAAGATTGAAACTCGCAACGACAAAAATAGAATAGTTAAAGCAGTGGTGGGGGTGGGAATCAATTGGTGTAATTCCGTTCCCAAACCTGGTATAACCCTAGCGTCTTATTATCAAAATAAAGCTACTAAAAATATTAATTCCCTAGAAGAATTAACCGCGATCGCTGCCTACGGTATCGTGTTGGGATATCAACATTACTTGTCAGCAGGAATCGAAAAGCTATTAGATCAATACCTAGAAATTCTCGATAGTTTGGGACAGCAAGTCATGTTTAACAACTGTCCTGGAGAAGTAACGGGAGTGACCACCGAAGGAAAATTAAAAGTCAAATTGCGATCGCCTGGCGCAAGTACAGAAATAACTCTATTACCTGGACAAATTAGCTTAGGTTATGCCTAAATCCCGCAAATAACCTTGAAATGGTGTCAATATTTGAGTTTCGCTGCTTGGGAACACCACCACGACCGAGTTGCTTCTGGTGAGGGATTCGTGCTTTATACTGACGTAGTCAATTCTACAGAAGATAGCCAATACTTAGAATTTTTAGCTCAATTTCGCCAGGAAGTAGCCGAAAATCTTTTCGACCCAGGAAAATCTAGCTGTATTGCCAATATACATTTGCTCAAACAAGATAAAAACTATTTTGCCGTTGCTAACCGCTTTGGTTTAAAAACTCCCTATGGTTTCTATCTAAATGTCATGAGAGGACTCCCGCTAAAATGCCAAGGATGTAGCATTTAGCGGTGAGGTGATGCGGGCGGTCAACATCCTGGGGAAACCCCAGGATTACGCCCTTAGAATCATGACCAACAATACAACTATGCTTACTTTGACTTACGAGTACAAACTAGAACCAACTCCAGAGCAGATCGAGAGTATTGAAAACACACTTGATGTCTGTCGCTCTGTGTGGAATTTTGCCCTTGGGTATAGAAAAGATTGGTGCAAGTCTCGTAACTCATCAATCAATGCTTGCTCGATTGAACGCGAATACATCATGTC
>JADEXJ010000390.1 GCA_015207195.1 Pleurocapsales cyanobacterium LEGE 10410 | reverse complement strand
CTGACGTTACGCAAAAGCTATCATATTGAAATGGATATCAAGCTTTTGGAATTATATAGCGACTACATCATAAGTTCATTTGGGCAGATAACAGCCACGGGATTATCAAGGGCATTGTCAGGAAGTATCAGTCACGACAAAATAACTCGCTTTTTGGCAAAAAACAATCTCGACTCGAAAGAATTATGGCAGCTAGTAAAACCAGCGATAAGAGAGGAGGAACAAGAAAATGGAGTACTGATTGTAGATGACACTATCGAGAATAAACCTCACACAACTGAAAGTGAACTAATTTGTTGGCATCACGACCATCAATCAAATCGCTCAGTCAAAGGAATTAACATCATCAATTACGTCTACAGTATAGGAGATGTAAGCCTGCCAGTAGGTTTTGACGTGATTAGAAAACCGATAAAATTTTGTGAGGTGAAAAGCAAGAAAGAAAAACGCCAAGCAACAGTGACAAAAAACGAATTGACTCGGAATCAATTAAAAATTTGTCAGAGAAATCAGCTTAAATATAAATACGTGCTAACCGATAGCTGGTTTTCTTCAAAAGAAAATATGAGTTTTATTCGTCATGATTTGAATAAGCATTTCGTCATGGCAATCAAAAGTAACCGCACGGTTGCAGTGAGTGAAAAAGACAAGGCACAGGGACGCTTTACACGAATTGATTCACTCTCTTGGTCATCACAGAAGCCAGTCAGAGGGTGGCTTAAAGGACTGGATTTCCCTGTCCTACTTCATCGTCAAGTCTTTACAAACAAGGATGGAAGCACTGGTATCTTGTATTTGGCTTGCAGTGATTTTAACTGTAATGTAACCCGACTTGAAGCAATCTACAAAAAACGGTGGAAAGTGGAAGTCTTTCATAAAACACTCAAATCTAATACTGGTTTGGCAAAGTCACCAACCAAATGTATTCGTACTCAGACTAATCACATTTTTATGTCTATCTATGCTGCATTTAAATTGGAATGTTTGAAAATAAAACACAAAATGAATCATTTTGCTTTGCGGAGTCGTATTTACATACAAGCTTTGCAACACGCTATGCTTGAACTGCAATCTCTCAAAACTGCGTAATGTCAG
>JADEXJ010000013.1 GCA_015207195.1 Pleurocapsales cyanobacterium LEGE 10410 | reverse complement strand
CATTTTTTCAGGATATAATTCATGAATTACTTCATTTTTCGCCTCACAAAATGTCTTATTATCTTAAGGGAATGAAGGCTGCTTCCCTCATCCAGTCTACTTTGTGACTTGGTTGTCGCCCCCGCAGGAAGCCTTTAGTAATATTGTCGCAAGAGCGATCGCACTATCCTCTCTTCAACTATAGTAAGCGATCGCGAATCGGATTGAGATATAACGTTACCTTAACAAGGTACTGATAATAGACCTTTGTATTTTATTCGAGAAGAATATGGCTTTAACCGAGATGATCGTGAATAATTAACTTAGGAGCAAACTGCAATCTAGTAATTAAAACAACAATTGCTCTAAGCAGATTAGAGCAGTATTGAATCAAGACCAAACCAGGGAAATTAAATGGAAATAGGTGTTCCAAAAGAAACTAAAGACAGGGAATTTCGTGTAGGCTTGACCCCCAACAGCGTTCGGGCATTATCAAAACATACCGTATTTGTCGAAACTAATGCGGGGATCGGGGCTGGTTTTACCGACGAAGAATATTATAATGCTGGAGCAAAAATCGTTACCAATGCTGCCGAGGCTTGGAAGCAAGAACTAGTGGTTAAGGTGAAAGAACCTCTACCAAACGAGTATCAATATTTGCGATCGCAGCAATTGCTGTTTACCTATCTTCATTTAGCAGCAGATCGCAATTTAACTAAAGCTTTAATTGAGTCTGGGACGACGGCGATCGCTTATGAAACTGTAGAATTGAACAACGGTATGTTGCCTTTACTCACTCCCATGAGCATTATTGCAGGACGCTTATCAGTTCAGTTTGGTGCCAGATACTTAGAAAAACAGCAGGGAGGAAGAGGTGTCTTACTGGGTGGTGTACCAGGGGTAAGCCCTGGTAAGGTAGTAATCCTCGGCGGTGGGGTAGTTGGGACAGAAGCAGCTAAAATTGCTGTTGGCATGGGGGCAAGAGTTCAAATTATCGATATTAATGTCGAGCGTCTCAGCTATTTAGAAAGTCTATTTGGTTCGCGTGTAGAACTTCTCTACAGCACTCCTGCACAGATAGAACAGGCTGTTGTTGATGCCGATTTGTTGATTGGTGCGGTGTTAGTAGTTGGCAAAAAAGCACCCGTTCTAGTATCTCGCGAATTAGTAGCGCAAATGCGCCCTGGTGCGGTAATTGTCGATGTAGCTGTAGATCAGGGGGGCTGTATCGAAACCCTACGTCCTACTTCCCATACTCAACCGACGTATGTTGAAGAAGGTGTAGTTCATTTTGGCGTACCAAATATGCCTGGTGCAGTTCCTTGGACGGCAACCCAAGCCTTGAATAATAGTACTTTGCCTTATATTATGCAGTTAGCAAATCATGGTTTGTCAGCTTTGGAGGAAGATCGAGCTTTAGCTAAAGGGTTAAACATTAACAACGGACAAATTATCCATCCCGCAGTACGGGAAGTATTTAAAGATTTAGTTTAAATATCACTCGCTTGGTTAACTTTGCTTAGTACAAAATACTACAAAAAAAATAAGATTGATGGACAAAAAATTTAAAGTTCGCAGAAATATTGCAGTAAAAAAAAATTTGCACTAAAGTACCAACACCCATCAAAACGAGAAACAAGAGACATCACAACTAACCCCATCTGCGTTCATCTGTGGACGCTTGAGCGACAACTAACCCACAACAAAATCAGCAGGATTTTGATCGTAGCGATGTCTGACGGGTATGGGTTCGGGTTGAGCTTCCCCAACTAAAGCAGCAGTTTCTTCTAGAGCTGTTCGCAGACGCTTTGCAGCATAAATTGACATATCTCTCGGTACATTAATCCTATCTCTTAGGTATCGTAGAGCGACATCCGAACCTGGGGGTGGGGTGCAGGTTTCTCCAGTCATCATCTTAGTTAAAGCGCATCGCAAAGCCCGATCGAATAACTGTTCGTCGGCAGGATTAGCTTTAATCAGACTGGCTCGATGTTTAATTACCCGTTGTAGAGCCTCCTCGCGAGAGTTTTCGGGTTCGGGATAGGTAACATCAGGCAGTTCAAACCAGTCACCCCGATCTACTTTTTCCTGGTTAGCTAATGCTTGAGGTTCGCCGTTGGCATAACATCCACCCATTTGGGGTGGTAGATCGTGAACGTGAGTATGAAAGTCGCTTTGAGTACCCCGATAGGTCGATCGCCTTTCCATCGCATCAAACCAGGCGGATAAGTGGGGGTTTGATTCTCGTAGGGAATAACCCTTGTAATAGTATAGGCTGGCGTTCATCCGTTCCACGTAGGGAGTAAAAACAACATCAGCAGTACTAAATTCTGCTAAAAAATATGCTCCAGGGGTGCTGGCTAATGCTTCTTCAACCATCGCTACGGTTTCAATAAACTGTTGACGATTACCTTTTTCTTGTCCAGGGAATATTGCCCGATAACAAAGCCAACCACACCAGGCTCTAAACAATAGTCGTTCCAGTCGGCGTAAAGGCAAGACTTGAGGATCTTCCATTCCCAAATACAAAACCCCAAAAACCCGTTCCAAAGCCAATAAAATATCATCGCTTTCGGTAATAATCTGCCCATCCAACTCGATCGCAGGTAACATCCCAGAGGGAACTTTGCGTTTGTACCAGCTTTCCTTTTTGCCATAGCAAAACATCGTTACTTTCTGTATGCGGTAGGGAATCTGCTTTTCTTCTAGCCAAAGCCAAATTTTTTGACAGTAAGGACACCAAGCATGGTTATCTCGAAACAAAGTTACCCGCACGTCGGCTTCTGTTTGACCGAATAAGCGCAGAGTAGCCTGAGAGTTAGTCGGACCGTTAACAGGATCTATTTTAAAATCGGTGAGTTCTGTTAGCTGTTGCCAAGTAAGAGGTGCAGTAGTCATAAAGCTATCTTGCTAAATTTAAAATCGTATTTATATTTAATTATCTATTAAGAGAAGAAATACTTTTGGCAATTTATCCTTTATCTTTCAGAATTTAAAATCATTTTGTTATTGACCTTCAATTATCCATTTTTTTGACCGCTCCTAGCATTTGTCCGAGAAAAGGCAAACCGATCAGGGCGGGAATAAAATAGCGAGAAGTACATAATAAGCCTAAGGCTGCTCCTGTGGCTTCGCTAAAGTAATCTTGATAGAAATAAATAATGGCTGCATCACGAGTGCCAATTCCTGCAAAGGTCAGAGGAAGTAATCCCGCTAAGATCGATAGGGGAGAAAGTGCCAAGCTAACGATAAAAGGGACGACAGCTGTTAAAGCTAAGATAAATAACCAAATTTGTAATAAATGTAGAAACCAGATAAAGATTGAGGTGCAGCTAATCAGTATTAATTGCTGCTTGTCACTCCAAAAATAGTCGTGCATTTCTCTCCAAGCAGCCTGCATTCTTTGAAGTTTATTGCGTAAAGATTTGGGAGCAAATTTGATAGTTAAACCAAAAAACATCTCGGCAAACTGTCGTGAACTTAATAACAACAAGCCTAATATTAATCCCAGGGAGACTCCTGCGGTCATTGTCCAAAATAAACCATCTTTAGCAGGATACAATATCAAGCCAAAAACGCACCACAGCAATAAAGATAATAAATCGCAAGCCTTTTCAAAAATCGAGATTGCCAAAGCCAAACTACCACTTAGATTAGAACGATCGCTCATAAAATAGGACTTAGCCAGATCTCCCATCTTGGAAGGTAAAACCATATTTAGCACGCTGGCACCCAAAATCAAACGATTGGCTTCAAGCAATCCCAAGCTTCGTTGGGGTACTAGCTGTTGCAATCGCCAGGAGGTAATCGTGGTAATCGGAATCACCATTGCCAAACTTAAAATTAAGACTAGACGATCGCTCTGCTGAAAAACTGCAATCAAACTAGCTAGCTCGATCTGAGCATAGATATAAAGCAGGATAGCAACGCTAACTATTAAAGATACAAATCGTTTGAAGTTCATAAAATTTATACCTTGCCGATCGATAATATACTCGGCGATCTATCGCCTTGCCTCATTTCTACTTTTTACTGTTAGATACTAGAAAAAATAGTATCAGCCTATCTGGATAGGTATTTTTATTCTCTATAGATTAACTATGAAAAAATTTTCTATTCCTGGATTTAAATTCTGGTTTTACCAAGGCAAACAGTATTTTACCGATCTTCCCGTTTTGATCTGGTTGAATATCTTGACGCTAGTAGTTTTAAGTACTTTAAGTATTTACGCCAAAATTAAAAGTAAAGGTTCGGGTATTGAAAATCTGTTTAGCGATCCCTTTTATCTTGATAGTGGTATTTTCTATTTAGGCTGGTTGACGAGTGTGTCGGAAATTCTCTGGTGTACGGCGATCGCTATTTGCCTGTTTTCCGCTTGTTTAATCTCGACCTCGAATCGTCGCTTCCAAATCTTTTTGTTTGCCAGTGCTTCAGTGATGCTGCTACTTTTTTTTGACGATCTCTTTCGTACAACCTTGATGTTGTGTTTCTTTTTTGGCACTTGTCAGGTGGTAAAGTTGAGCGTCTATGCTATTTATGGTTGCTTGCTAATTTGCTATGCCTGGGTATTTCGCAGAACTATTGCTCAGACTCCTTATGTCCCACTACTGATATCTTTCTTCCTGTTTGGATTTTCTAGTGCGATCGATGTTGCTCCGATAAATAGTCGCGGTTTTCATGCCATGTTAGAAGATGGTACGAAGCTTATCGGTCTGATTAATTTAACTTTTTATTTTTGGTGGATCTGTCAACAGGAAATCAAAAAAAATATTTTGTCTCAAGCAATTAAAAAACGATGAATTATTAATAATCAGGACTAATAAAAGTTTTGTCCTCATCACTCAAAATCCATCGTCAAACAAACTACCAATCTTATTTAGTTTTGATACCAAGCTAACTTATTGTCAGTCAGAAATCTAATTCTTAGATAGTAATAAATTCTACACCAAACTACAGGAATTACGATAGAAAACACGTAACAATGCCGTTGCAGCGACCAATTTAATTACTTCCAAACTCCAATAAGCTATATGCATGACCGCCATCGAGTTTGAAGCAGCTTTGGCACTAGCAAATATATCCAACGGCAGACCAATGCTGCTCATTTGTGGAGTCAAAATGTAGGTATAGGCTAGAGCGATCGCTAGTAAAACAGTTGCTATCAAAACTGTCTTGGACTTAATCATATTAGTAAAACCGTAACCATAACGGTAAACCAAACATCCAGCTAAAACAGTAGCAGCACACAACAACTCTACATGATTAAAAGTACCAAAGATCAAATATCCAGCACTAGCAAATCCAGACTCATTCATCATTCCACTAGTTAACATTCCAGGGACGACTAAAAAGTCAAAAACTAAACTAGCGCTTAGCCAAAACCCTAAAGCAAACATGATTACGGTTGACCAGTTTACTGTTTGGGAACTACGAGGAGAACTTGCTTGCATGAGAATAAAAATATTAGAAAAAAATTATTACACTCTTAGCTTAACTAATGGTTTTCTTCTAGAGCATAACGAAAAGTAAAGTCTTTTAAAGAAGCTCTAAGCTGTTAAGTATTTGTACTCAAACACTAATGACTGAAGGCAAATGACAAATAATGCTCTTCGCTAATTAACTTGAATTTTGCCTACCTACTTATCTAGCTAATTTAAGCCAGGTATTGTTGAATTTCTTTAATTGAAAACAAAGCCTGAAACTCAATCCCCTGAGACTGATATAGCTCACTTCCACCCTGTTCTCTATCTACTAAAGCTAGAATTTGGGATACTTGATATCCAGCATCCTGTAATCTTTCTACCGCGGTTAATGCAGATCCTCCTGTAGTTACAACATCCTCTAGGACGACTATTTTTGAATTTGCTGCCAAAGATGGTCCTTCAATATAAGCTTTAGTCCCATGACCTTTAGGCTGTTTACGAATAATTAAGGCAGGAATGGGCTTATTTTCCATTGCCGAAACTACGCTCACCGCCGATACCATCGGATCTGCTCCTAAAGTCAGACCCGCTACCGCTGCGGTATCTGCTGGCAATAGTTGGAACAAGAGACGACCCAAAGCCAAAGCTCCTTCTGCTCTTAGAGTCACCTGTTTGCAGTTGATATAGTAAGAACTTTTTGCTCCAGAAGAAAGCACAAAATCCCCTTCAACATAAGCATATTTAGTAATTAGATCTAATAAAGCCTGTCGTAAACTATCAGGATCTGCCGTTGCTAGAGAGGAATTAGAAATTTGTTCTGTATTCATAATTACGGGCTAAAAAAGATATCTATGGACTGTTCTTTCGCGCTTTCTTCAGCTAGGATTGAGCAGAAGTTATTTCACAAAGATCGAGTAAAGTAATGCCTATTAAGTTTACTAAATTAAGTAAAATCTTGGTAATAGCAACTATTGCCAGTATGTTTTCTATTGAAGCTAAAGCGGAAAAAATTGTGGAGGAAGTTCCTTTAGACGAGGCTTTTGAAGCAGCTTATTTCACCAAAGGTAAAAATGCTTTCAAACAAAGTACTATTTGGGGACAAGTAAATACTATTGTCGGTTTTACAGGATTTCCCGAACAGCATATTGCTACCGATGCCAAAAAAGTAGATCAACTTTATCGACTAAGTTTGGAACGACAAGCATCTTTGGGAGAACCACTGAGAACTAGAGATTTAGAAAACCCTTATAGTACTTCTCTAAGAGAAAATCCTGACTATTTATCGCAATAGTTCATATCTAAGAGAGAGTTAGAAAGAATTGATTCTGACTTTTCAATCTCTCTAAATTCTAAACTAAGTTCTAAACATAGATCGCTGTCAAACAGCTTAAAATATTCATTAGTTTATCCAGGGTGCAGGAGTTGAACCTGCCTTGCACAAATTATGAGTTTGTTGCCTAAACCGCTCGGCCAACCCTGGGTATTTATTTTTCTCTAGTAAACCATTATATTAGTAAGTCTGGTATCTTTGACAACATCTACCGAAAAAAATTGCGACCGCATGAAAATAAGAGTTAACCTGTGGCTAACTGTATTTTTATTTCTCCTGATGCTGGTAGCAGGCGGAGCTAGTTCTTACGTAGGCTACTTTATGGGTAGAGAAGCACTTAAGGTGGTTACTCAACCTGACGCAAATTCTGGCGATCATACCCGTAATCAAAAGCCATTGGGAGGAAAACACAAAGGATTAAAGATTATTGCAGAGCAAGATGTTTTGTTGCAGGTAAATAAACTAATCAATACTAAAATGAGGATCGACGAACGAGCTAGACAATGAAAGCTGAGATCTTTGAGATTGATCGCCTTTGGAGGATAGGGCTGTTGGCTGATCGATCTTACATACGAAGTTGTTATTCATCGTTCGTTAGTTAATTAATGGCTGGACAAAATTTGTTGTTGACTTTCGTTGGCGTTTTCCTGTTAATTGCGATTAATGCTTTTTTTGTTACCGCAGAGTTTTCGATTGTTTCTGTTCGTCGCTCTCGGATCAGCCAGCTAGTCAAAGATGGAGATGTTCAGGCTCAAACCGTGCAGTCTCTCCAAAGAAGCATCGAGCGTCTTTTGTCCACTACCCAACTGGGAATTACTCTTTCTAGTTTGGCATTAGGGTGGGTGGGGGAAAAAACCATTGCAGTATCGATGATTGCTCTAATTCAAAGCCTTTCCCTACCTACTTATTTGTCAAAAGCGATCGCCCATTCCTTAGCAATTCCCTTAGCCTTCATTATTTTGGCATATCTGCAAATCGTCTTGGGAGAACTTTGTCCCAAGTCTGTAGCACTAATGTATCCTGAAAAGCTAGCGCGGTTTTTTGGTCCTCCCAGCGTCGTCATAGCCCGTATCTTTCGTCCTTTTGTCGCCATTCTCAATCTATCTACCTATTTGCTGCTCAAGCTTGTAGGAATTAACTACAGTGGGCAAAGACTGTACGAACAGGTCACTTCAGAGGAGTTACAGCTAATTATTGCTACTGAAAAAGAATCTATTGGTTTGCAAGCAGAAGAAAGACAAATACTGAAAAACGTCTTTGAGTTTCGCGATGATACAGCCGAAGAAGTAATGATCCCTCGTACTGATATTGAATTTATTTCTCTGACTACCACCTTTGGCGAGTTACTACAGACTGTTGCTGAGAAAGGTTATTCTGGATATCCTGTCATTGGCGATTCTCTTGACGATATTCAAGGAATTATTCACTACAAAAAATTATCTGTCCCCCTAGCTGAAGGAAAGCTCGATCGCGACTCAACTCTTGAGCTTTGGCTTGAGCCTGTAAGCTTTATTCCTGAATCCACCTCTCTCAATGAGCTGTTACCCTCAATGCAGCGATCGCGACAGAAGATGGCGATTGTAATCGATGAATTTGGCGGTACTTCTGGCTTGATTACACTTCATGACTTAATTGCCGAAATTGTTGGCGATATAGGTAATAGCCCAGAAACGGGAATAGAAGCCATACAACGAATAGACGAGCAAACTTTTCTAGTCTCGGCACAAATAAATATCGAAGAAGTTAACGAACAGCTAGAATTAAATCTTCCCTTAGCGGATAACTACAATACCTTGGGAGGCTTTTTGCTGGAACAGTGGCAAAAAATACCTGCTCAAGGAGAAAAGCTACAATATGAAGACTTAAATTTCACCGTGACTTCTGCCGATAGCAACCGCCTATATCAAATTCTCATTCATCGATAGAATTAAGTAGCTAGTGGACATGAGCGTAAGTAAATATACCATTTAGTTAACCTCAAAACTATACTATATCTAACTTCCTACTTCTTACTCAAGCGAAGCGGTACTAGGCGGAATTAAATAAGTAGGTAGGCATAATAATTTAATTTACAACTCCCTATCTCCCTAACTCCCTATCTCCCTAACTCCCTATCTCCCTAAGCTTAATTACCCCACCTACTTATCAAACAAGCTATGTGGTCTATCTATATTATCCGCTGTAGTGATAATTCTCTATACACAGGCATCTCTAACGACGTGTCTAAACGCTTTGCCGTTCATCAATCTGGTAATGCTCGCTCGGCAAAATATACTAGAACCCGTCATCCATTGCAGCTAGTATTCGCTGCGGAAATTGGTACCAAATCGGCAGCTAGTAGTGCTGAATATTATGTCAAAAAGCTATCTAAAAAAAAGAAAGAAAGTCTGGTTGCAGGAATAATTTCATTATCGGACTTGAGCTTTAACCAAAAGTAATTATACGTAACGTCAGAGTTTGATCGAATTTTACCTAGTGAGAATTAAGTGATGAATCCAAATAACTGGTTTACTGTCTGGTCTTTTATACTCTTTGCTACCTTATTAAGCTTGAGTTTTGGTTGGTTGGTCAATAAAGAGCAGTTATCAATTAGAGCGACCATGGGGTTTGGCGATCGCCAAAAGAAATTTATTCAAGTTTGGGCAAGGGTGGCTGTTTTAATCGGGATAATTGTTCCCCTAGTTTTATTAATCACCTTTTGGGACGTGCCGATTTTGCGTCAGTTTTTTGGTTACTATTTGTTTGTTGTGGCTGTTCAGCTAGGATGTGAGGTAAGTTTTAGCCGTATTTTATGTCAAAGTGTTGTGGTAGTTATTGGCACACTCTACACAGGATTTAGAATTTGGCAATTGTGGTCAGGTTTGCAGTTGATGGCTGATGCTCAACCTTGGCTAGGTTTGCTATGGTTAGTTCTACTGTTTTGGGTAGCAAATCTAATTATGCTATTTACCCTAGCTATTCCCAGTATTTTGCCAGAATACGAGTTGGAAACCAAAGACAAGCAATATGAATAAAAGATTGCTGACTGTTGATAGTAGATAAAATGAATCTATGCCCGATCATCTACAATCTGAAATTAAACATTAACTGTTTGTGAGCGTATTCCAACAAGAACGTCTGCTATTTACTCCTGCAACTCCAGAAAACAACGCCATCCCGACGATTTTTGCTTTTCCCAACGAATATACCATCGGTATTACTAGCTTGGGGTTTCAAATTGTTTGGGCGACTTTGGCGATGCGTTCCGATCTTAACGTCAGTCGTTTGTTTACTAATTTAAGCGAACCTTTGCCTAGAAGCCCAGAACTGTTGGGTTTTTCGGTATCTTGGGAACTGGACTATATTAATATTTTTAATTTACTGGAGTCTTTGGATATTCCGCTACACAATAGCGATCGCCAAGAAGCTCACCCTTTAGTATTTGGTGGGGGAACAGTTCTAACCGCCAACCCCGAACCTCTGGCAGACTTTTTTGATGTAATTCTGTTAGGTGATGGAGAGGATTTACTCGATCGCTTTATTGATGCCTATCGGCAAGTAAGAAATGCCGAGCGCAAAACTAAGCTGCGTCATCTGGCGCAAGTTCCTGGGGTTTATGTCCCCAGCCTGTATGAAGTCACCTATCATAGTCCTGACGGAGAAATCAAGGCGATCGCCCCAATCGATTCAGATATTCCCGATCTAGTCCAAAAACAGACCTATCGGGGTAATACTCTTTCTGCTTCTACTGTAGTTACCGAACTCGCAGCCTGGGAAAATATTTACATGGTGGAGGTGGTTCGTAGCTGTCCAGAAATGTGTCGCTTTTGTCTGGCTAGTTATCTCACCCTGCCATTTCGTACCGCGCCTCTAGATAGTTCTTTGATCCCTGCGATTGAAAAAGGCTTAAAAGTTACCAACCGTCTGGGCTTACTCGGCGCATCGGTGACCCAGCACCCCGAATTTGAGGCGATTCTCGATTATTTGTCTCAGTCTCAATATCAAGATGTCCGTCTGAGTATTGCCTCGGTGCGAACCAATACCGTTACTGAGAAGTTAGCAGCTACACTAGCCAAGCGCGATACTCGTTCTATTACTATTGCAGTGGAAAGTGGTTCGGAAAAAGTCAGGCAGATTGTTAATAAGAAGCTGACCAACGAGGAAATCATTCAAGCAGCAATTAATGCCAAAGCAGGAGGTTTAAAAGCTCTTAAGCTGTATGGTATGGTGGGCATTCCCGAAGAATCAATGGAGGATGTTGCAGAAACCGTAGCGATGATGACTGCAATTAAACAAGCTGCCCCTGGATTACGCTTAACTTTAGGATGTAGTACCTTTGTGCCAAAATCGCATACTCCATTCCAGTGGTTTGGGGTCAATCCCGATGCCAAGAAACGCTTAAAGTATCTGGAAAAAAATCTGAGAAAACAGGGGATTGATTTTCGTCCTGAAAGCTATAACTGGTCGGTAATTCAAGCTTTGATCTCCCGTGGCGATCGCCGTTTGGGGAAATTACTTCTGTTAACCAGAGAATATGGTGACTCTGTAGGCAGCTATAAACGAGCCTTCAAGCAGCTAAAAGGACAGATACCCACCCTAGATTACTACGTTCACCAATATTGGTCGAGCGATCGCGTGCTTCCTTGGCAACATCTACAGGGGGCATTACCCCAAAAAACCTTAATCAAACATTTGAATGAGGCGATGGCAGTAGATCGCGAACAATCAACAATCAACAATTAACGATTACCAATCAAATATGCAAACAACAGCCGAATATATTTGTGCTTTTTGTGGCGAATCTAACGATACTTTTGTTGACATTAGCGCGGGAATGCAGCAGTCTTATACTGAAGATTGTCAGGTGTGCTGTCGTCCAAACGTTCTATACGTTTATTTTGATGAAGATACTTTAGAAGTTCAGATTGAAAGCGACTATCAGGAATAAACCTGACCTTATTATTTAACAACTATGGAAAATTGGCTGGTTTTAGCTTTAGGGGGCGTTTTTTCGGGAGTCTTAGCGGGGATACTGGGTATAGGTGGAGGCTTTATCATTGTATCTATGCTGGTAGCATTAGGATATACACCTATTCAATCCGTTGCCACTAGTACCCTAGTAATTATTTTAAGTTCTAGTACTGGCAGTTTTTATAACTGGCGCAGAGGCTATTTAAATTTGCAACGAGTAGTTTATATTGCTATACCAGCGATTATTGCTGCACCTTTGGGGGCTTATTTAGCAGGAGCAATCGCAGATTATATTCTGTTGACGATCTTTGGCTGCTTTTTGCTAGTTAATATTTTTCTAATTAGGCTACGCAAAAAAATAGTTTCCCAAGAACAGCATTCGGCACAAGCATTCAATCCCGTACTCTCTAGAGTTATTACAGGTGGCGTTGCTGGTTTTTTGGCGGGTTTGTTAGGAATTGGTGGTGGTGCGATTATGGTTCCCCTACAAATGTTGCTGTTAAACGAAGATATTAAAGTAGCAGTTCGCACTAGTTTAGGTGTGATCGTGATGGCAACGATCTCTTCCTGTGTGATTCATGCAGTGCAGGGTAATGTTATGTTTGTTCAAGGTTTGATAGTCGGCGTGGGAGGTATATTGGGTACTCAAGTTGGAACTAGAGTATTACCTAAGCTTTCAGCTGCTGTGGTTAGCCAAATTTTTAGCCTGTTTTTGGCAATTATGGCTGTGTTTAACTTTTGGCAAGCTTGGCAGACTTATGCTGGTTCTAGTTGAATTGAACTGAAGCTAGGAAAACGGTAGTTAGAGTTGAGAAAATTTAACTTTTGTCATAGCTTTAAGCTGACCGAAGGAAATCCTTGAGGATCGAGCCATACGTTTTAGTTTTGAGAGATCTTAGTGCTTGAAAGCGTAAAAAAGGCACTCCTGGGAGGATGACAAGCGATCGCCCTAATGTTTTAGCTTTTGATTTAGCAGAAATCTACAAGAACGTTTTATTATATATTTCTGGTAAGTTAAATTAACTAAGCGTTCTATCTTTTTTATGCAAACTACTATTAATCCCGAACACTTAAAAGCTATCGATGACAAGCTCTCCAAACGTCCGATCGCCCTCGATCCAGGGGGTTACTACATTATCTATTTAGATCGTTCCGCAGGCTTAATTTGCGCCAAACACTATACCAACGTGATTGACGATCGCGGTTTGGCAGTAGATCCTGCAACAGGAGAGGTAATTGCCTGTGGCGGAAAAAAAGTCGAACGCACCGCAGAAACGCTGTATACGGCTAGAACTGCTAAAGAGTTGTGCGTCAAGGTAATTGAAGAACCTCAACCCTGTCCCATTACCATGCTCGATCATGCAGCATATTTAGGTAGAGAATTTATTAGGGCTGAGTATGCCTTAATCAACGGTACTGAATATATTCAGGATTAATTACCTAATCCTACATACCAGTAATAGGTTGCCATAGGAATAATCGTAGCAACGATCAAAAAACCAATTACCCAAACAGTCGCGCTACCCTGATCCGTGTCTTCAGCTTTGGTAAATGTACCTTCAATCTGGATCTCATCTTCCATAATTGGAGGTCCTGGATCTTCTTGACCAGAAAGAACCGCCACCAGGCGATCGCCTGCTTCAATAAAAGCTTGGTTATATTTGTTACCTTTACGGATGTTATAGCCTACGGTTTCATCGACTATACTTTCAGCTAAATCTGCATCAATCAGCCCTTGGGCAGAATCTCCCGTACGTATAGCAACGTTGTTAGTTAAAGTATCCAACACGAGTAAAGTTTGGTTGGCTTGGGCTTGTGCAGTAGGATACCAGTCTTGGAATATTTCTGCTGCTAGGCTATCTACCGTTTTTCCATAGTCTAGGCGACGAACGGCTACCATTCTTACTTCTTGTCCTGTTTCACCAGCTAACTCTTTTAGGGTTTTGGTTAGTTTACTTTGGTTGGCACTACTGATCGCATCAGCCGTATCGACTACCCAAACATTGTCAGCGTCAAAATCGGGGAGATCGTACAACCCAGTGGCGATCGCTGGTGCTGCCATACAAGTTATGGCAACAACAAGTATTAAGGTAGAGGCGAGCCAGCTTTTTAGGCGTAAACCAGCCTGTTTTATCGGCGCAAAATATGTCATTGTTGTTTCTAATAGCTACTAACTTTTAAGAATATATTTAGCCGTCAACAAAATATCATTCGTTGCATGACTATGTGACTTCTCCCAACACTGACACGCTTCGCGGACGGCGCGTTGCGCCAGCGTCGCTTAGCGACTTTGCTTCCTTTGGAAGCTGTGTGTGGGCTTCAACCGTCGCCGATTGAAATTTCTGTGTAGCACTTACCTAGATATTGCTATCCCTGGCAGTACGCTTTCAACAGACAGTTTCCTTTCCCGACAGTCCGTCGGTACTATGTTTTCTAGTCCTCGGTTTAGTATTACTTCTGCACTCGCGTGGTCGCGTGTGGTTGAGTAATTACATTCGAGACAGATATGTTGTCTTTCTTTAAGTTCTTTTTTGCCTGTATGAGCATTGCACTTTGGACAAATTTGACTCGTATATTTGTGGTCAACTTGAGCAAAGTACTTTCCGCGCTTCCAGCACACCCAAGATAGTAAATCTCGGAATTGTCCAAATCCAGCATCAAGCATTTCCTTGCCCAAAAAACCTCTGGCAGTCATCTTGAAGTTGATGTCTTCAACAAATATCATGTCTGCCTGGTCACACAAGGTATGGCTTGTCTGAAAGTGGAAATTCTTACGAGCGTTACTTATTTGATGATGTAATTTAGCTACCTTTAACTGTGCTTTTCCCCAGTTTTTTGAACGCTTGTTCTTGCGAGATGCCTTACGTTGCAGCACTTTAAGCCTACTTTGTAAGTCTCGAAAAAATCTAGCTGGTTCTACTCGGAAATTATCACTCGTTACGAGGTATGATTCAAGTCCAATATCAATACCTATTCCACGACCAAAAGGTAATGGGTCAGGTACTTTAACATCGCACTGAATCGTAACTACTGCATACCAGACAGCTCCTCTTACTCTTGATACAATTCTGACTCCTTTTACCATGAACCCTTCAGGGATAGGTCTATGCAGGTTAATTTCGACTTGACCAATTTTAGGTAGCTTGATTAACCCGTTCTTAATTGGACTTTCTTTGAACTGCGGGAACAAGAAAGACTGATATCTTCCAAACTTTTTAAATCTGGGAAAGCCAAACTTTTTAGACTTAAATCTTTCCCAAGTATTATGCAAACGTTTAACGCAATCCTGAGTTACTTGAGAATGAACCTCTTTTAACCAGGGATTAGTCTTTTTCCACTGGGTAAGCTGTCGCTTCTGTTCGAGGTAACTAGGAAAAAGAATATCGGGAGACATTATATATTCCCGACTTAAAGAGCAAGAGTGCAAACTACACTTTCTCGAATTAAGCCAATCCTTCAAATCGCGCAAACATTTGTTATACAAACGTCTGCACGTTTCCATCCAGACAAGCATTAACTCTTGCTGTTCGATAGTTGGATTGATTCGATAAGTGTAGTTCATTGTTAGCATATGCGTAGCAGTCTCTACGGGATTCCTAAAGGATACCGTTAACGAAGTGTACCCTTTAGGGAAACATATATCCTTTAGGATGAAAGGATTTTAGCACAGAATACAACTTGCGATAAAACTACTTACAACAGAATGCCAGCCAGCAATTCATCCGAACACTCGTCGCACAGAGCTATGCGCTCACGTCGTCGTCTTGCGACGACTTTGCCTGCTTCGCAGGCTGTTCCTTGGCGACAGAGTGTCGGGCTTCTTGCTCAGACAGCTAAATAATAAAGCCCAGAGTTCCCCCTGGACTTTAATCTATAGGATAATCGAAGTTAAATTGCTCGCTTATCTCTAGTTTTTCCTATTCAGAGCCTAAAGACCAGGAATTAAGGTTCTAATATCACCTAAATAAGCCGTAGAAAGCAAGAAATAAGCAAAGAATGCTCCACCAGCACCACCAATAAAGAAGCCACTACCAAATTCACTCCAGCCTTCCTTGGTGGCAAAAGTTTGAGGCACGTTGCCAGTAGTGACAGTTTCAGTGGGTTTGCCTCCCATGGCAGTAGCGTAAAGTGATAGACACAGAGTCAAAATTGCCACCAAACCAACAGACGATAGCAAGGCTGCAATGTCTGCACTTCCTGTATTGCGTAACGGTCCTAAAACTAAAAATGGACCGTACAATATATATCCGTGCGCCATGCCTACTTCTAGCCCACGACGAAATGGTGCTAAACCATCGCGATAGGCAGGTAAGTTACGAATCAAAGTTTTACTAAAATCTGATGAATTTAAAGGAGTAGCTAGATTGCCAATTTGGGGATCTCCTGGAGGCTGAATTGCATTGTATTCGTTCATAAAGGTTTGATTTCTCCTAATTTTGTGTTTAACGTATCCTTTAAATAGCATTACTCTAACTTGGTTAAAGTTCGCTTTTTGTTAAGAATCTTTATAACCGAACAGAATTGGGTTGGGGTTCACAGTAATATCCATGTTGATAACGTCAATAAAAATAGGAATAAAATATGATTGGTGATTATGCAGCTTCTTGGCTTCCCGTTGCTATGGTTCCCCTTGTAGGCATAGTAGGAGCAGCAATTTCTATGGCTCTTTTGTTTATTTATATTGAAGGCGAAAGCCCAGTCAAATAATAATTTTGTAGTCTCAAATACTTTAAGTAACTTGTTGTTACTTATTAAATCTTAATACTCTACCTTTTGGGTGGGGTATTTTTTCAAGTCTGAAGCTATAAATTAGATTGAGTATTTTGATCGTGTGGGGCGATCGCTATCAAGCTAATATTTTATTGAGGGTTTTAGACACTTAAATTAAACAAGCTACTATGTTCATTGAGTATTAGTATTAGTATTAATATCTAATTATAGTGTCAATCATTGACCCAAACTGACAGGAAAAATGGGTAATGCCTAACAACAATATCAATAACTAATAGAAAACCGCTAAAGCATATTAACGGTTTTCTATTACAAATACAAATTTTATTTCATCGACTATCAAAAATTCAGTTTATATCTTGTCAATCTTGTAAAATAGAAGAAAGTACTAAATTTTGAGAACAAATTTGACTTACTAAGCTAGGAGCTTGTTTCAATAAAGTAATTTCATTAGTATAAGTTTCCTGAACGATTTTGATATTGCGATCGCGTTTTTCTCCAGGCTGAATTTTATTTATCAAGTTAATTGCAGTGTCGATCTTCAATAGAGCTTGCTGATATTCTTTAGATAATTTCTCTTTGATTTGCAGTTGTTCGAGTTGTTTAACCTTCTGCTCTAACGCTTTAGCACGCTGATACTCCTCATTATATTCTTTCATTAATGTAGCTTGTTTTAGCAAGCGAGTACTGATTGCATTTAACAACTCATCTCTAGTAAATGGCTTGGTCAGATAATCATCTGCTCCCAAATCCATACCTTGTCTAATATCTCCTTTATCAGCCATTGCCGTCAGAAAAATAAAAGGTGTTAGCGTAGTTTCGGGCAGTTCTCTCATTTCGGCTAAAACATCATGTCCATTGATTTCAGGCATCATGACATCACAAATAACCAAATCGGGTTCGTTTTCTTGCGCCCACAAAATACCCAAAATGCCATTTTCAGTGCTAAAGACCTCAAAATCTTCTGCTTCCAAAAGATCGACAATATTCTCCCTAACAAATAGTTCGTCTTCGATTACTAAAATCTTAGTCATTATCTCTGTTTATTAATGTAAAACTGCTCAATTCGATTGGCATCAAATTAGTTGAAGCTGAGGTTACCTAACTTTTGGTTTAACTAGACAGGTACTTTTGTTTGAAGTAAAACTACAAAAAAATACTGTTATAAATACTCAATACAGTCTCCTGGACCCTTAACTAACTTATCTCCTTCTCATGACAATTACCTCAGAGAAATGACGTAAATTTTACCAAACTTTGATTTTGCTTTTTGTAGAGGTTTTACCGACGGTAATTCTTACTTAACGTATTTTTTAGTCCTCAAGAGAACTTTAAGCTATTAATTGCTCATTTATCTGTCGGCAAAGGTAATTCAAACAATTGGCGAGGTGTTTGCTTCAGCAACTAACTAAATAAGGCAGAGTAACTGTAAAAGTAGTGCCTTCTTCCAGCTTACTGTCTACGATGATTGTTCCGCCGTGTAGATCTATCGATCTCTTAACAATAGGCAATCCCAAACCAGTACCAGGAATTGAACCCACATTATCGGCGCGATGAAAAGAATCAAACAGTCGATCTAGTTCTGAGGGGGGAACGCCAATGCCAAAATCTTGAATGCGGAAGACTGATTGTTTTGATTGACAAATTAAGTTAAAAATCACGCGATCGCTATTAGGGGAATACTTGATAGCATTGGAAAGCAGGTTATTCAAAATGTGTCTGAGCATTTTTTCATCCATACAAACGACCGCGCAATTCTGTTGACTGGTATTGTTAGAATCGTTACATTCAGTCAAACATTCACCATGAAAGAAAACTTGATGAGTTGTAGTGGCAATCTGAATTTCTTCAACTAATTCCTGACAAAATTTAAACAAATCAAACTTGTTGGGGTTTAATTTCAACTTACCTGCATCAGCTTTACCTAACAGTAAAACGTCATTAAGTAATTCAGTCATGTGTTTCACCGAAGATTGAATACGGTGAAGATGACTTAATTTTTTTTCTTCACTCCATTTGTAGCTGTAGTGTTCTAACAACTCCGAAGAAGATAAGATTGAGGCTAAAGGAGTCCGAAATTCATGGGATGCCATCGTCACAAATCGGCTTTTTAGTTCGTTGAGCTTTTTCTCTTGTTCTAAAGTTCTGCGAATATCTTCTTCTGCTTGTTTGCGGTCGGTAATATCTCGCACAATTGCCATTACTTCGTCGATATCGCTAAGCGCAATGCGAACTTCGTAGCTACGGGCTTTATTTTGCTCTTCGTCGGGAATTTGGCATTCTAAACTTTGAACCTCTCCAGTAGCAAAAACTCTTTCAATACAGTTCATCGTCGGTAAAGAGATTTCTGTGGGAAATACCTCATAAATATGTTTACCTAAAAACTTACTTTCTGGAGTCAATAAATTGTCAGCTTTAGCAGCTTTAAAATTGACAAATGTTCCTTCTCTACTAACACGAAAAATTAGATCGGGAATAGCATTAAGGATCGCTTTGTTAGTTGCCGTGCTAGAGCGCAGAGCATCTTCAGATCTTTTATGCTCGATGATTAGACCCAGTTGACTAGCAACGGAAAAAATTAAATCGATTGTCTGTTTATTTTCTGTGCGAGCGATCAAGTCAAAAAAGACCAATACAGCCATTACTTCTTTATTAGCAGTTATTGGCACACCAAAAGCAGTTTTTAATCCAACAGTTTTAGCTATTTCGTTCCGCAGAAAAACATCTTCTGCTTGTAGGGATATATCTTCAGTCCACTCTGGTTGTTGGCTTGCCCAAATTCTTCCTGGTATAGCAACGTTAGGAGGAAAATTGATTTTTTGGCTTTCCTCCCAGAAAAATTTGTGTTTTTCAATACTAGTGTACCAAGAAGGACTGAGTTCCAGCACATTTTTCCCTAAATTGGGAATCCAAGCTTCGCCATAACTCCAACCTATTGTCTCGCATACCTTACGCAAAGTAATAGCGATCGCTTCATCAAAGTTTAGTGCTTCAGTAATGGCTTGGGTAATTGTTTGCAACAAACGAATTTCTAGTTCAGCTTGTTTTCGTTCGGCGATCTCAGATTTTAATGTTTCATTACTTTTCGCTAATTCTAAAGTACGCTCTTTAACTCTTTTTTCTAAATTTCGGTGTGCCTGCTTGAGTAACTTCTCAGCCTGTTTGCGCTTGGTAATATCTGAGACATAACATCTAACTACTTGGCTGGCAGAAATCAAATGTATCGACTGCTCAAAAACTTTGTTCTTTATCTTGACTTCACGAACTAAAGAGGTTGCATCTCTTGCCTCGATTGAAGACATTATCCCTACCAAAATTGGATGCTGTAATTTATCTTGTTTGAGTAAAGGAAAACGTTTAAGAGCAGCAGGATTGAGATAAGTAATATTGCCTTTCAAATCGATTTCTATGATCGGATCGGAAAATAGTTCGGGAAAAGAAGCCAAACGTTCTAATGATTGTTGAATCGATGCTTGGCGTTCTTCTGAGGACATATTTAGTGTCTTACGCGAACGGCTTTTAAGGGAAACATCTGGGTCGCCAATAAATCGGGTAGCATTTTCGTCATCTTCTTCCTCTTCAAAATAAGTAAAAGTTTCTACGTCTTTTGCCGATTTTGAAACACTTACTGAAAAATATGTAGCGCTGATACCATCACAGAAACCAACTATATCCCCATCCTGCAAATCATAAGAAAAACACCGCTCGCCGTTAACTTTAATCCCATTTCTACTGCGTCTACCACTGAGATCTCCATCAATAATCCGAAACTGATGACCGTCAGTTCCTGGTATTGTAATTCTTAGTAAAGTAGCGTGATAGCGAGATATTTTTGGAGAATTAAGTACGATCAGATTATCGGAATCTCGACCAATCGAACAAGTTGCAGATTCGAGATGAACGGTAGATTGTTGTTCTTTATTCTCGATAACTAATAAATGCTTTTGGGGTTCGTACTTATCCATCAATATTTAAAACCTATTTCAACTTAGGATGCTATAGAACTGATGCTTATAAGATTCCCAAAAAAAACTTTAGATTAACATTCGCTAATTAAGCAAAGTTATATTTCAAAATGTAAGGTGTCATGAGGTAATATCAAGTACGGATGATTACTTTCAATACAAGATGCATCCATGTACTAGTTTGAACTGGGTTTAGAAAACTTCCTACTTCCTACTCCCTACTTCCTACTTCACCTACCTAATTTTAACTCTTTACCCGAACTTGATATAAGGAGGTATAGCAGCCCTATTTGAGTCATGAACTTTTCTGGTGATGTAAGGTAGAGGACGCAAAGAACATTTGTGTGTCCGCATGCAGGCATAATAAGTTTTCACAAATTATTTAGAGTTGCTGTAGTTTATTTACAACTTAAAATATTTAGTATATTTAGTCATAGACTTGACGAGATCATAAGGGAATCAGTTCAGGAAAGTTGAGTAATAACTGTTCGCTGTTTAGTTCATCGCCTAACTTAGCGGGAGAAAAATGAATTTGAATTGCTCTCAATTTTTCCTGATAGTGAAGATTAATCAAGGCTTTGAGTCCATATTCCAACGCTTCAGCGTCTGCTAGATTATTTTCTAAATCGGGAGATTCTCCCGTAAAAGCTACAGTTAGCATGATGACTAAGTTACGAGTAACTGGCAAAGATAACGGCTCGTTGTCCTCATCTTGGCTAGGATCGACTTCGCTTAAATATCTTTGTGCCGAGTCGGTAAACAGCTCATTTACATAGTCTCCTGCTTCCCCCTCATCCCACAACACATCTCCTTCGTTAGCAGCAGATTGCCAATAGATACTCATTTGCAGGAGATTCTGACAAACAGAGACTAATCCTTCGCCCAATACTTCTAAATCTCCATCCGCTGCAATGGCTTCTCTAGCTGCGCGGTTAAGTACGCCCAACATGGGAGCAATTTCATTTCCCGCTAAGTGGATAAAAATCCGAGATACTACGAAGCGAGTTTTGCCACTAAATTTAGAGATGCGATCGCGCCAAGAAGTCATCAGTAATTGAGGGTAAAGGTATTTTATTAACTTACCATTCATTATTATCTACAAGTTAGCAGAAGATAGAATTGGGGCGAATTGGTCTGTAGTTTTACCAGATAGCTATGAAAGTTTTATTTTTACATCCAAATTTTCCCGCTCAATTTCGCCATCTAGCGACATTTTTCGGTCAAAATAGCCAAAATACCGTAGTTTATGCTACCAACCGCGCTGAAGGTCGGATAGCGGGCGTTAATAAGGTGGTATATCAAAAATCTCGCACTGCTCGTCCCGAAACTCATCATTACGTTAGACCCCTGGAAAGTGCCGTATTAGAAGCTCAGGCAGTATATCGTGTGGCACAGAAAATGAAAGACCAGGGTTTTTATCCCGACGTAGTCTATGGTCATTCGGGTTGGGGACCTACCCTGTTTATGAAAGATATCTTTCCTCAGGCAACTTTACTTTGCTATTTCGAGTGGTTTTATCGAGCTTATGGTTCAGATGCCAGCTTCGACCCTAGCGATCCCCTAAATGCCGACGATGAAGCCAGAATTCGGATTAAAAACGCGCCAATTCTCCTAGACTTAGCCACCTGCGATCGCGGTTTAGCCCCGACTTATTGGCAGCGATCGCAGTTTCCTCAAGAATTTCATAGCAAAATAAAAGTTCACCATGACGGGATCGACACCAGCTATTTTAAACCTTTACCAAACGCCAAACTGTTTTTACCCCGAATTAAACTTGACCTTTCTCAAGCTGAAGAGATCGTTACCTATGTTGCCAGAGGAATGGAACCCTATCGCGGTTTTCCTCAGTTGATTGAAACAATTTCTCTGCTGCAAAAAAAACGTCCTCAATGTCACTTTGTCATCGTCGGCAAAGATCGCGTAGCTTATGGTAAGAATCTTCCCGACGGTAAAACCTACAAAGAGGCAATGCTCAAGAAATTTCCTTTAGATTTAAGTCGGGTACACTTTACAGATTTACTACCTTACGATGAATATCTTCAGGTATTACAGGCTTCCTCGGTACATATCTATCTTACTCGTCCCTTCGTACTTTCCTGGTCAATGCTAGAGGCTCTAGCTACGGGATGTTTAATTGTCGCTTCTGATACTGCACCCGTGACGGAAGTGATTGAAGATAATATTAATGGGTTGCTGGTTAATTTCTTTAGTCCAGAGCAAATAAGCGATCGCGTCATCGAAGCTTTGGATAATCCCGAACAAATGGCAGCAATTCGCCAAAGAGCTAGGGAAACTATTCTCGAACGTTACGCTCTAACAAAATTACTTCCTCAACATTTACAGTGGGTTGAAGAATCAGCTTCAAACAAGTAATAAGCAATAGGGAAATAACATTCAAGGCGATCGGGAATTTTTACAGGGCAAACATATATCATAATAACAACAACTAAAAGTTCACTGTTGCCTATAGTTGCGGTGCTGCTTTGAGTAAGCTCAATTCACTACGTAAATTAATGAATAATAATAACCCAGGAAAACTTAGAAAAATTGAGTTGGCTTTTGAAGCTTTCATTTGGAACTTCAGATTTTTTATTATAGTTCCAGTTGTCTTCAGTTTACTAAGTTCCTTGCGGTTTATTATTATTGGAACTGTAGATATCTGGGCTGGTTTAGTCTTGAACTTCAATGCCAGTAATCCAGAAGGAGAAAACACCTTAAAAATAGTTTCTTATATTATTGGCGGGATTGATTACTATTTAATTGGAATTGTTTTATTGATTTTTGCTTTGGGGATTTATGAGTTGTTTATTTCAGAAATTGAGATCAAACATCAGGATGATTCTAGTATTTTGCAAAGCAATAGTTTGGAAGAACTCAAGGGTAAATTAGTCAATGTGATAGTTGTAGCCCTGATTGTTAGTCTGTTTAAACAAATGCTCAATTTAGAAATTGGGCGCGTTAGCGACGTGGTTTACATAGCATTGGCAATTTTGCTTATTTCTATTAGTCAATACTTACTAAATTTACAACATCTTAAGTCTTCAAATAATCATGAAAACGCTGGCAATAATTTATCTAATTCTGTAGATTACCAACCTAGTTCGAGGACAAACAATCAAAAATAGTCATTCTCTCTAGTTTGAACAAATCTCTGTTTAAAATCAACAGATGTTTAGTTGATACTTTATAACGTTAGAACCAAACTAAAAAAGACGCTGCGCCAAACGCCAACGCCTTTAAATCAAACTAATAGGATAATTAAATCCTATCTTCCATCATTTTCTGTACCGCTTCGGCGATTTGCCCTGGCTGTACGATAGTCAAACTTTCTAGCTTACCGTTATAGGGTGTAGGAATATCCTGAGAAGACAAACGCAACACGGGGGCATCCAATTCATCAAATAGCTGTTCGTTGATTAGTGCCACCAATTCTGCACCAATACCGCCAGTTTTCATACATTCTTCGACGATAATTACCTTGTGGGTTTTGCGTACCGACTTACTGATAGCTTCCATGTCAAACGGCTTGAGGGAAATCAAGTCGATGATTTCAGGGTCATAACCTTGTTTTTCTATTTCTTTTAGTGCCTGAGTACAGTGATGGCGCATCCGCGAATAGGTCAAAATCGTGACATCTTTACCTTCCCGCACCATTTCGGCTTTATCCAAAGGCAACAGATATTCATCATCAGGCAGATCGTCTTTGAGGTTATAAAGTAAGACGTGTTCAAAAAATAGTACGGGATTATCGTCTCTAATAGCTGCCTTAAGCAGACCTTTAGAATTATAGGCTGTAGAACAAGCGACAATTTTTAATCCAGGTACAGCATGAAAATACGCTTCTAGTCGCTGCGAGTGTTCTGCACCTAGCTGTCTGCCAACACCACCAGGACCGCGAATGACCATAGGAATCTTAAAATTCCCTCCAGAAGTGTAGCGCAGCATCCCCGCATTATTAGCAATCTGGTTAAACGCTAACAGCAAAAAGCCCATATTCATCCCTTCAATTACGGGACGCAAACCCGTCAAAGCTGCACCGACAGCCAACCCACAAAAGCTATTTTCGGCAATAGGAGTATCTAGCAGACGCAAATCGCCATACTTCTTGTATAGATCCTTGGTGACTTTATATGAACCACCATAATGTCCGACATCTTCACCCAAGACGAAAACAGTCTTATCTCTTGCCATTTCTTCGTCCGTTGCTTCTCTCAAAGCGTTAAACATTAAAGTTTCAGCCATAATAATTTGTCCTTAGTCACCAAAAATTTGTACTATCACTACAGATCGCTGCTGTAGTTTAATTCGAACTAGCTTTTTTGCTCTTAGGCTTCAAAAGCTTTGAGATATTATATACCCCTAAGACATTGCAATTACTTTGTTAAATAGCTGCTCGACAACTGCTTTAGTAAAACATCAACCCAACTTTGAAAGATGTTTTTTATTTATAGTAGTCTTACTAGGTAATTTTATATAGTTTAGAATTTATCGGCAAAAGCTTCTAGTTTGTCATCTATCAATTGTTAGTTAAATATGACCTTAGCAACTCTCAGTACCTCGATCGCCCAAGAAGAAGCCTTGACTTTTATTGAAATGGCGATCGCCCAATCTCAAGCCGACGGTATTTTTGTCAGCCTCAGTGCCAGTGAAACCGCCCTCAGTCGCTTCAGTGAAAATCAAATTAGTCAAAACGTTCGTAAGAACACTTTTAGCCTGACGGTAACTAGCTACTTTGGTAAACGCAGTGCTTCAGCTTCTACTACAGAATTAGATCGAGAGGCGATCGCCCAAACAGTAAAACGGTCTGAAGAGCTTGCCAAAATTGCTCCAGTTGACCCCGAATGGGTAGAATTATTGCCCCAACAAACCTACAGCGATCGCACTCCAGCGTTTGATGAAGCCACTGCTAGTCTTTCTCCCCTAAAAAAGGGCGAAATAATTCAACAGGTATGTTCCCTGAGTAAGGCTGCGGGGGTCAACGGATCGGGTACGCTTAGTTTTAAGGTTGCTCTCAATGCTATTGGTAACTCAGCTGGTTTACGGGGTTGCGATCGCACTACTGAAGCGGATTTTAGCTTTACTGCCCGTGTTGATAATGGTTCTAGCTGGAATCGCTGCACCGCTTGGAGTATCGACCACTTGCCGATTACAGAAATGACGCAGAAAGTGATCGACAGGGCGATCGCCTCGCGCAATCCTCAAACTATTGCACCAGGAGACTACACCGTTATTTTTGAACCTGCTGCCTTTGCTAGTTTACTGCCCTGGGTAATTTGGAACTTGGATGCCAGGGCTGCGGATGAAGGACGTTCTTTCATGTCCCGTAACGACGATTCGGGTCATCCTATTGGGAACAAAGTTGGCGAACAGCTATTCAATCCGATTGTTCGGGTAAGGCGCAGTGCTGCCCATCCTCTGTTGCAGGGAGGCAGGTTTTTCGGTAGTGGCTTGAGTAACAATGAACTAGACATCATCAAAGATGGCATTCCCAAAACTCTTTCCTATAGTCGCTATTGGGCAAAAGAACGAGGGAAAGAACCTACGGGGGCGATGTATCCCATTGTGATGACTGGTTCGGACAAAACTGTTGCCGATCTAATTGCCAGTACCGAACGGGGTATTTTAGTTAGTCGTGCTTGGTATGTGCGTTATGTTAATCCCCGTACCCTAGAAGTGACGGGCATGACTAGAGACGGTACTTTCCTAATTGAAAACGGAAAAATCTCTCACCCCATCAAAAACCTGCGCTTTAATCAGTGCCTGCCCGAAATGCTCAACAACGTGGTTGCCCTCAGTCAAGCTAAACGTTGTGGCGGTAGCGTCGTTCCTGGCTGTAAGGTAGAGAAGTTTCGCTTTAGCAGCATTACCGACAGTATTTAAGACTAAATTGTTGTTACGGCGCGATCGCATTGTCTGGGGTAAACCAGCGATCGCCAACTAATTAATCTGAGAAATCAAAAAATTAATGGATCTATGCTTAGTTAAAGTTTTTCTGCCTTTAGAGGAAGAACCCAATATCCGACAACTGCTATCTTCCTATCCTTGGTTAGAAACCGAGTCTATCTTCAAGTCGCAGCAACAACTTCTGGTCAATATCTTGCTGGAGGAAGAACAAGTTGAGACGGTAGTTAAGGACTTAAAACAAAAATTTCCTCATCTCGAAGATTGGCAACTGTTGTCATTACCCGTAGCCACCAAGCCGACTCACATCAATGTAGAATCGCCCCAATCCGCAGGAAAAGACAACTCCGTAGGGCGACAAGAGGTTTATACTCAGATAGCTGAAGGCATTCGCCTTGATAGCACAGAAATTTCACTGGTTATCTTAGCTACAACGATCGCAGCGATCGGTTTGATACAAAACAGCCAGGTAGTAATTATTGGGGCAATGGTCATTGCGCCTTTACTCAAGCCCAACATGGCTTTGGGGGTGGCTACCACCTTTGGCGATTTGTCCCTAGCCATTAGAACTATTAAAGTTGGTCTAATAGAAATCTCGATTTCTTTGCTGCTGTCAATTTTATTCGGAATGTTCGTGTCAGTCGATTTGGGAATGAACGAGATTGCCACCAGAACCAGCGTTCAACTTTCCGACGTTATTTTAGCTTTTGCTTCGGGGGTAGCTGGAGCAATTTCTCTGACGGTTGGCGAACAAAAAGCGGTAGTAGGAGTAATGGTTTCAGTCGCTCTCCTGCCTCCTTTAGTAGTTTTAGGGATGCTGATTGGTTCTGGGCTGTGGAGTTCTGCTGTAGAAACGGCAGTTTTGGTATCGACCAATATTGTCTGTCTAAATTTAGCTGCGATCGCAACTTTTTGGTTGCGGGATATTCGTCCCCAGCGCTGGGGGCAAAAGTTTCAGGCGAGTAAAATCACTGGATTGGCGACTACTTTTTGGCTGGTTATTTTAGTTTTGCTAGTGAGCGTTATTTTCATGTTTCAGTTTAATGAGGCAAAAGCTAATCCAATCTTTTCCGCTATCTTCGGTCGATAAATTAATTAGATAGCTGGTTCAAAAGATCGACCAACTATCGTTGAAAATAAGATTATTCATAGTTTTAGCTAGAGTAAACTTAACTCAACAAAACACGAGTCAATTTACCACATGGAAATTCAGACTCAAGCTGTCAAAGCTGAAGGGATTAAATTTTCTATAGTTGAAACCGAAGGAGAAATTGCTAGAGCTTACTTATACTTGATGCACAACAGTTTGCATCAAGAACCATTTGGTTTACTCGAAGACGTTTATGTTGCTGAAAGTAAGAGGGAACAGGGTTTGGGGACTAAACTAGTTCGGCAGGTCATTCAAACGGCAAAAGAGCGAGGTTGCTATAAACTAATAGCAACTAGTAGAGCTTCCCGTCCCAGAGTACATCAACTGTATAAAAACCTGGGCTTTCAAGAAAAAGGTTGGGAATTTAGAATTGATTTTTAATTTGGTATGGCGATCGCTCTAACAATAAGTAACAAATAGCGGGATTGGATAATGGGTAACAAAATTATGATTATCGGTAATGCTGGAGGTGGCAAATCTACTCTAGCCAAGCGATTAAGCCAATCCAGAAATTTACCTCTCTATCGTCTGGACGCTTTGCAGTGGAATTCAGGCTGGATACCGACTTCAAAAGCAGAATTTGACCGACGACATGATGAGTTGATTTCTCAAGATGTTTGGATTATTGATGGGTTTGCTTCCTGGGAATCAATAGAAACAAGATGTGCAGCAGCAGATACAATTATTCTGGTAGATCTTCCCTTATGGATTCATTATTGGTGGACGACAAAACGACAGTTTATGTGTTTATTCCGTCCTCGCCCAGATTTTGTCCAAGGATGCCCGATGCTACCAATGACGGGTAAATTATTAAAAATGATTTGGATTATTTATACTCAGGTTAGACCAAAACTAGTCGAGCTAGTTGTTTCTTACAGAGAGACAAAATGGATTTACCACATTAAATCGCCACGAGAAATGGAACAGGTTGTTATTGAGCATTGCTAGGATACAACTAAAAACAATTAATTTGTTTCTGAAAGTCTTCTTAAAATATCAATTAACTGTTGCTGATTTGATAATTGATTTTGTCTAGCGTCTAAATTTTCCATAAGTTCGTAGCTTCTAGCCTAACTGGACACCAGACTACTAACCTTATCAGTTAAATCTCGCATCATCGTATACATCAAGTCTCTGTCTCGTTTCATTTCTTGAATATCACTAGTTAAGGCTGCGATCGCTTTGGCATTTGATTCTATGAGTTTTTCTAATTCCGTCATTGCATATAGTTTATAGTTTAATTTGACATTCGGTGTATTTTTAAGCGATCGATATTGGCTAGAGCTAACTTAATCCTAGTACTTGTCTATACCAATTTCTGAGAATTCAAAACAACCTAAAAAGTTGTGTAACAATTATTTACAGAGCCGAATAATTAGAAATACTGAGATGACTATAACGACTGATAGTCCAAATACAACTATTTTACCTGGAGGTAGCGATCGCACTAGCTTCGATGTAAAAGAAGCATGGTATCCCATCTACTATGTCGATGATTTAGATAGAGATCATCTGGCAAGATTTACCCTACTAGAAACAGATCTAATCATCTGGTGGGATAAGTCAACTGATACTTGGCAGGCGTTTGAAGATAAATGTCCCCATCGTCTTGCACCGTTGAGCGAAGGAAGAGTCAACGAGGCGGGATTATTAGAATGCCCCTATCACGGGTGGGCGTTTTCAGGAAGTGGTAAGTGTGAAGTGATTCCGCAGCAGCAGCCAGAAGGAGAGGCACATACGTCTTCTAGAGCCTGCGTGAGATCTTATCCAACAGCGATCGCTCAGGGATTTTGGTAAAGAAGTTCCCCCCAGAAATTTGCCCGAACGAAAGTAACCAATTGCTAGTTACAGACTAATCCCCTTCAAGTAATCGCGAGGATTTTTGGTACGTACATCGCGAACTTTTTGATAGTATTCTCTTTCTAAAGGATTAATCTGCTGGGGTATTGCAACAATAATTTTGACTAGCAGATCTGTTCTATTACCTTGAGGAGAAGACCAACCTTTACCACGGAGTCGTAATACCTGACCTGATTGAATTCCCGCAGGAACTTTCATGGTTACCGTAGCATCGGGAGTAGGAACGGGGATCGATGAACCTAACACTGCTTCGTCTGGCGCGATCGGTACTTCACAGACTAAGTTATCACCCTCAAAATTGAAAAAGGAATGAGAATCTAATTTAACGTTGAGATATAAATCTTGTTGTGAACTGTTGAGACTGGGTTTTCCCTTACCTGCTATACGAATCCGCGAACCTGGTTTGGCACCAGCAGGAATACGAACCGTCAAAGTCTCTGTTCCCCAATTGATTCGCTTGGTAGTACCTCTAAACGCTTCAGCATAGCTCAAGCTGATGTTAGCTTTGGTATCCATCGGCGATCGCGTGCCAACTCCCAGATCTTGAAAATTGCTCCTATAGCTAGCATTACCATTTGAAGAAGAAGTTTGGGATGAATAATTTGGTGAATTAGTGCTGCTATTGGGACTAGAAAAGCGTCCTAGAAGTTCGTTGATAAATTCGTCAAAGTTAGCGTATTGGCTAAAGTCTGTATCATTTGCATCAACTTGTGGCTCGGTATTAGTGGTATTACTGCTATAGCTAGAGTAGCTGGTTGACGATTGTTGCCAATATTGACCAAACTTGTCATATTTAGCGCGCTTATCAATGTCGGAAAGCACGTCATAGGCTTCACTGATTTCTTTGAACTTTGCCTCGGCAACTTTATTGCCCTGGTTGCGATCGGGATGATATTTTAAAGCCAGTTGGCGAAACTTCTTTTTTATTTCATCCGTATTTGCTGTTCTTTTGACTCTTAAAATAGCGTAGTAGTCTTTAAATTCGGCGGAAGGCATGGAAAATTTTTTCCTCAGGAAGTTGGCTAGTTTTGATCTGCAACACAAGCAAAAATAACAAATTACATAAAGTTTAACCTGACAATCAAAAATTGATTTAGTTCAAGCGAGATTTGACTTAACAACCATTAATAGATTAGAAAATTAACTTTTAAGCCCTTTTTGTAAAAATGCCTGTAATTGACCATAAATAAAGGGTGTAGTTATATTCACTACACCCAAAAAGCAATCTAATTTTAGTTATCAAGCTAATACCACCAAATTATTGTCTGTTAAACTAACTTTCTAAGAGATTACTATCATGACCTAGTTTAGATAACCACGTTGTCAGGAATAGTTGCATTTTTTAAGACAACAACAATACCACTACGGATATAAAAGCCTTCATCTTCTCGTTGAGATTCTTCAACTCGATCTTTGTTCAAGATCTGAACGTTGTGTCCAATACGAGCATTTTTATCGACAATAGCATGACGAACTGTCGAACCTTCACCAATTCCTACAGGAATACCCCCCTTTTGCATTCCCGACTGCCTTTCGGCAAAAGGCTCATAAAAATCTGCTCCCATAATTAAAGTATCTTCTATGGTGCAGTTGGCTTCAATACGAGTTCTAATGCCAATTACAGAATGATTGATAGTACAATTTTTGAGAATACATCCCTCGCCAATCATAGATTCGCTTACCTGACAATTGAGAAGTTTTGTCGGTGGCAGATAGCGCGAACGAGTGTAAATAGGAGCTTTTTCATCATAAAAGCTAAAATCTGGTTGAGGCTGCTTAGTCAGAGCCAAATTTGCTTCATAGAAGGATTCAACTGTTCCGATATCTTCCCAGTATCCCTTAAACAAGTATGCCTGAAGGTTATGATTTTTAGCCGATCCTGGAATAATTTCGTTACCAAAGTCAGTTTGGTCGGGATTTTTTTCTAATAGATCGATCAAAACGTCTTTTTTAAACACATAAATTCCCATAGAAGCTATATAAGGACTTTGTTTAGCTTGCTCTGGTGTTAGACCCAACACAGTAGTGTCTACCTGCATTTTTCTAAGGTCTTCTCCTTTGGGCTTCTCGGCAAAGTCAATAATTCTGCCTCCATCATCAATTTTCATCAAGCCAAAGCTAGAGGCTCTTTTCTCGTCAATTGGTACTACTGACAAGGTAATATCTGCTTTAGTTTCTCGATGATGCCGAATAAATTTACTGTAGTCCATGCGATAGAGATGATCGCCAGATAAAATAATACATTCATCTACATCCCAAGCTTTGATGGAATTGATATACTGGCGAACGGCATCGGCAGTCCCCTGAAACCAACCAGAATTGTCTTTTGTCTGCTGTGCCGATAGTACTTCTACAAATCCTTCTCTAAATCCAGAAAAGTTGTAACTGCGATTTAGATGTCGGTTGAGAGAAGCAGAATTAAATTGGGTCAGAACATAAATTTTGAGAATTTCTGAATTTATACAGTTACTGACGGGAATGTCTATTAAACGATATTTACTGGCTAAAGGTACTGCTGGTTTGGCTCGTAACTTGGTTAAGGGGTATAAACGTGTACCCGCTCCGCCTCCTAGAATGATACCTAATACTCTTTTCACTTATTTAAAACCTCGTGAGTGCTGCCTCTCAAGATAAAGTTTATCTGAATGGGGGACAGATTCAGCAAAATGAAAAGGAAAAGGATGAGTTTTGTTAAAGTATTAAGTAAATGTAATATTCAGCGATGTCTCACCGCTAGTCTTAAAGGATTCCCTATCCTAAAGGATTCTCTTCGGTCAAGGATTAGCTTTCGCGCACTTTGCGATCGCCAAATTAACCGAGCGTACTTTTTTGTTTTAAATTGATTTTTTAACATATTTTTGTATTAACCATGTCATCAACCGAAACATCTTTGCCTTCTAAGTTAGCCAAAATTGTCGAACGTTTCAAACGCCGTTCTAATCCCAAGCAAAAATACGAGCAGCTACTCTGGTACGCTAAAAAACTACCCGATATGCCAGAAACGGCGAAAACTGAAGAGAACAAGGTCAAAGGCTGTGTCTCCCAGGTATACATTACTGCTAGTTTAGATGATGGCAGAGTTTGCTATCAAGGAGATTCTGATGCTCAATTAGTTAAAGGTTTGGTCGCCTTTCTAATTGAAGGTCTAAACAATTTGACTCCAGAAGAAATTATCGCCATAGAACCCGATTTTATTGAAGATACGGGTTTAAAGGTTAGTCTGACTCCTTCTCGCGCCAATGGCTTCTTCAATATTTTCCAGATGATGAAGAAGAAAGCTTTGGGTTTTCATTTAGGCACGACAGAATAGTAGGATAATCTACCCAGTATTTCACTTCGTAATAAGTCGAGTCAATCTAGGCTTGCTTTTTGGCTTCTCTTTCAGAAATCATGCGAGTGCAACACCAGTCTGTAGGCAAAGCCGATGGCCAACCCATGCGAATCGCTTCGGGACAGATCGTCATTACCGTAAGCTGACAGTCAATTAGCTGAAATCCTTCTTTTTTACACTGCTTTAAACTATGTTTTAAAATAGTGTCATCCTTAAATTCGATTGTATTATTACATTGAATACATACTACGTGATGATGATGGTGAGGATAAGGCTGGTTTAACTCGTAGTGTTTGTGTCCTTCTGCTAATTCCAATTCTCGGAGAATTCCCATGCGTGCCATTAGCTTTACACTACGGTAAATGGTAGACAAACTAATAGATTCGCCTCGCTCCTCTATTAGGTCATGTAATTCTTCTGCGCTTAGATGATCGCCTTTGGGCAAATTTTGAAATACGTGCAGAATTTTTTCTCTTTGAGGAGTCATGCGCCAACCTCTAGAGTTGAGTTCGGCTTTCAGGGAAGATGCCGTGTAGTTAGCCATACCAGTGTTTTATCAATTATTTGCTGCTTATTGACAATAATAGTGTTTTTCAGGCAATCTTTGCAATAAAGTTTGGTTACAAAATACTTGTACTAGCTACTACTAGCTACAATTTTTATTCAATAGAATAATGCGATCGCCGATCCTCCTTTAAAAAAGGCTTGTTCTGAGATCCCCTAATTACCTATTAGCTGGGAGGAACTAACCAAGATAGTAGGGGAGAGGAAATGTTTCTCAAAACACTATAGACCAAAATGACCATAGCGATCGCAATTATTTGCTTGTTTTTAAAGCGAATAGTATATAAATTTAGCTGATAAAAATATTTAAAAAAATAAGGTACAACCCAATAAAACAAATAAGGCAAGCCTACTATCAAAAGAGGATTCAATCTGAGTGCAGCTTGCCAATTACCACGTAGCAATTGATGTAAAGCTCGAAACATTCCGCATCCAGCACAATAAAAACCTCCCCATTCTCTAGACAAACTTGGAGGATAAATACTACTTGAGTTTGCAGGATCGTATAGATATAAAACTATTACGATTAGGGAACCCAAAAAGTAGATCGAACATAACTGAATTCTTTTGTCGAACATAGGCAACTAATTATTGTATAGCTTTAGTATAGTCACTGAAGACAAAGTCATAATTATTTGAATACACTGTGAGTTGAAGTAATGACTCAAAGGAAAAACAATCATGACTAATTCTCAAAGTGAAGATGCCAATGGAAAGAAAATTGCCTGCGGTATATGTGGCATTATTCTCGGAGCTTTAGGGATTCATAAATTTATTTTAGGCTACACCACTGAAGGTTTAGTAATGCTTCTGGTTAGTCTTTTGACCTGCGGGTTAGGTTCTCCTGTCATGGGTATTATTGGCTTAATTGAAGGAATTATGTACCTAACCAAGTCCGACACCGAATTTTATAATACTTATATGACATCAAAGAAAGGGTGGTTTTGATTGTCAAATGTTGAAATTAAAACACACTTCAACCAAAGTTTTGTTAGCAGCCTTAGGAGCAGTTTACCTAAATACATTTTCTCATTTAGACCTTAACCTGTTTGTTAAAGGTTATATTGCAGTAGTGCCGATACAGTTGCTGGCGTTGACGTATGGAATTTATCTAACGTACATTGAAAGAGCCAAAGATAGGCAGTATCCACCCAATCAAATGAAATAGGAAAAAAAATGCTACAGATGGGTCTTATTAAACAAGGCTTGCCTAGATATAGGTAGAAATAACTATTTCGTCTACGCTTGCTCTATTCATGTGTAGCTCACATTTAAGTATTTCATGTAAACAGCAACTGTATGTCTAAACAATCATGCGCTCGATTATCTCTTAATCAGCAGAATATGTTTTTGGAACATCACAACTTTGTCAACAAAATAATGCTTGAGAACGTACAACAGTAATTAAAATTTATTCTTTTACTTGACTATCCCATTCATTAGCAGCATCTAGAACCGCCTGTTCTACGGTTTTTTCGTTTAACATAGCTGCCTGTAGATTTTCATAAATGGCTCTTTGCAATATTTGAATATCTTCTCTAACGGGTATCATTACCTCTGCATCTTTAAGCTGGGCTGCGCTAAGTTTTTTTGCCTGTTCTTTAAGATTTGATGCCTCTTGTTGTTCAATCTCTTCGATGTATTGCTCTATTGCTTGAGTTGTAGAAGGAAGAACATTAGATTCTTGGGCAAAAGCCAACTGATTATCTGTATTGGTAACAAACAAAGCATATTTTAATGCTTGCTCTTGTTTGTCGCTGTTGCGGGGAATAACTAAATTCATCACCGCCACGCTTTTTTTGCCTGTTTTACCCGTAATTTGTGGGGCAACGGCAGAGACTTCAGCTATCGTCGGTGCATTGTTCGTGATGCTATCAATAAACTCTGCACCAGAAGTTAGTAAAGCTATTTCTCCAGCCTGATAAAGTTCTATTCCGTGGCGATGACCTTGGGTCAATACTTCTGGAGGTAATAATTTTTGTTGATAAAGATCTACCCAATATTGAAAAGCAGCTTGTCCTTCGGGGGTATTAAAAGCAGCTTTACCCGATTCATCAACGAGTTCGACACCCATCTTGACTAAAGACTCTAAAACATCTGCCGAATCATTAGGCACGAAGGTAATAAAAAAAGCATACTTACCAGTCTTTTCTTTAATTGTTTTGGCTGCCTTTGCCAAGTCCTCATAAGTTTGAGGCGGTTGTTCGATACCTGCTTTCCCCAACAACTGTTGATTGTAAATTGCAATCGTAGTAGTAAGATACCAGGGAAGACCAAAGGTTTGCTCGTCACACTTATTCTCTTGACAGACCTCAATAGTGCTTGCCTGCCAAATATTTGGCAAATAGGTTGCTTTTACTTCAGGATCGATTATTTCCTCTAGATTCAGCCAAGCGTTGCGCGTTGCTAGTTGGGAAGCAAATCTTGGGTTCAAATTAACTACGTCGGGTGCTGTTCTGGCAGAAATAGAGGTTAAAATTTTGTTTTCCATGGCAGTCCACGGCACATCGACCCATCGTAGCTCAATCGCTTCATCTTGAGCTTCAAAAGTACGATTAAGCTCGGCAAAATATTGAGTAAAGTTGGGTTTTAGCTGCATCGTCCAAAATTCAAGCTGATGGTCGGTGGTGTTGGCTTTGGGACTACAGCCAAACAGCCAGCTTAAGATTACTCCAATTAATAAATACGAGCTAAATCTTTTAATCGGGATAATTCTCTGCATTACTCGCTCAGAAATAAACAATAAAACAAACAATATTACTAATAAGTAAAAATGGCAATATCTGTGCGTAAATGTAACTACCTTAATATATGTAGATTGTATTTTTTTCGGTACAACTACTTATCTAAAAATCTATTTATAGCAGCTACAATATCCAATGTGACCAGCATATTGTCGAACTGTATCTAAATATTTATTAGCTAATGATTGGCTATTTGCCAAATTATTGAGTAGTGATATTAAAAATATTGAGTCGAGCTTATTTGCTGAGAATAAGACATCAAATACTCTAGCTGGATAAGACCACAAATTATGTAGTCATATCTAAAGATGAGGTACAAGTTTTAAAATACTACCTAGGAAAAGGTGTATGCTAAATAATTTAACCAAAATATTTGCTAAAGGTGACGACAACATTGGGGTTGAAATTAATTCCCAAAGGGTAAACATTGCTCAAATAACCAAACAAGGTCAGCAATACAAACTTATTAAAAATGTGTCGGCTGATATTCCTGAAGGAGTATACGAAGATGGGCAAATTGTCGATTCTCTGACTTTATCTGAACTAATCAAAGATACCTTCAAAGCTAATAAAATTAGTGCGAAACAAGTATCAACCGCCGTACCGATGCGAGAGGCAATTATTCGAGTCATTCCCGTTCCTGCGGAGTTAGATGAAGAAGAACTAAAAGACATGGTTTTGGTGCATGAAGCAGGAATGCACCTTCCTTATCCCAGGGAAGAAGTAGATTTAGATTATGCCAAGCTAGGCTACTTTATGGACGAGGATGGTATTGAAAAAGTTAATGTCTTATTGGTAGCTACCAAAAAGGAAGTAACCGACCTTTATACTGAAATTTTTCAGCAGGCAGAGCTACAGATGAAAGTCCTAGAAATTAATAGTTTTGCCTTAATTAGAACTATCAGAGAGCAATTACGCTCTTTTAGTTCAAAAGAGGCTGTGGTGTTAGTAGATTTGGAGTTTGATAGCACAGAGATTGCAATTGTAGTTGAAGGCGTTCCTCAGTTTTCTCGTACTGTTCCAATAGGTACTTATCAAATGCGTTCGGCATATTCTCAGGCAATGGACTTACCAGATACGAGTGGAACAGAATTACTCAATGACCTAGATGTATTTGATGGTATCGAGGATTCAGGAGATATAAATTCAGCTCAGTTAGATCCAGGAAGATTAGCTTTACTAAAAATTTTGGGAGAACTAAGCGAAGAATTGAGCCGTTCAATTAATTTCTATGTCAACCAAAGTGAAGATTTAGAAATTGCTCAGTTACTATTAGCAGGACCAGGAGCTGGCATTAGTCAGATCGATGAATTTTTTACACAAAAGCTAAATTTGCCTGCAATTAAAATCGATCCTGTTGCTACTTTGGCTCTAGATGTCGGTCAACATATTGCTTCCGATCTTCGTCCTGGGTTGGGAATTGTTTTAGGGCTGGGCATTAGAGATATTTAAGTTTGGCGTAATGTTGCTTTTTGAGCATTTTAGGGAACTGTAATAATGTCTTGGCAAGGTATTAGTTATTCTTAAGACTGGTATGGTATGTATAACTTAGATATTAATTTTCTTAGAGATAGAAATTCCGTAGAATCTGCCGATATTGAGAATAATTTGGTTCAACAAAAAGAACCTTCTCTGGCAGACAAAATTCCGATCGCCGTAGGTATCGCTGTAGCTTTGATCGCACCAGCAATTACCTTTGGCTATTTACGTAGTGTTGAGGCACAAACAACTTCGGTACAGGCAGAAATTCAGCAAATTGAAAGCGAAATTGCCGATTTAGGCAATCAAAACCAGCAGATTGAAGCGGTTAACGCAGAAATCCAGCAGGTACAGCAAGAAACCGCTGCTTTGGTGGGGGTATTTGAAAAAATCAAACCCTGGGCAGCAATTATGCAGGAAGTGAGCGATCGCACTCCTCCTGGAGTTTTGGTAGAGTCTCTGCAACAAAGTGGTTCGGGAAATGGTACGGGAATTAATATTGCTGGAGTAGCCCGTTCCTATGACGACGTTAATGATTTTGTCCTGTTTTTGGCGCGATCGCCATTTTTCAATGGAAAACAAATTAAGCTCAATGGCGCAAGCATTACCAGCTTTCCTGTGGAGATAGAAAACGAAGAAGATTTACCAGACAATGCTTCTTTGGAAGTTCCTGACGGTATTAAGTACACGATTTCTGCTCAGCTAAACAACGTACCTTCCTCCAAGCTAATCGAAGAAATTGAGAAAAAAGGTTCAGTCGGTTTAGTTACCAGATTAAAAACATTAGAAAGTAAAGGAGTAGTTTTAAAATGACCTTTGCCGACGATTTTGCCACGGACGAAATGGGTTTGGAAGAAGATTACCCTTCTGTCTTAGGTATTACTTTCACTCCGATGGTTACGGGAATAGCTATAGCGGTTGCTGGAATTACTCTGGCTGTCTATGGCTACATAAAATATGTCAATCCTGCCAAAGAAACATACCAACAGGCGGTGACTCAAAAACAAGAGCTGCAACAGCAGCTAAATGGTATCAAGTCAGGCGATTTGCAGTTAAAGCTGGCTCAATTACAGGCAGATCTGGCAGAAAAACAAGTCTTAAAGTCTCGCGTAATTTCGATGTTTACCAGCGAAGACGATCTAGAAACATTATTGATAGATTTAAATAGATTTATCGCTGCCAATCAAGCAGAGTTGATTCAGTATCAACCTGATAGTAATGTAAATGTTGTTAGTGATGCTTCGCTTGGTTCGGGAGTACAGGGAAAGCTAAAGCGTAAGGGAATTTCCTTGACTTTTGAAGGAACCTTTAACGAAACCAAGCAAATTTTACAAGACCTGGAACGTTTGCAACCATTGTTAATGGTACAAAGCATTAGTTCTACCGTTACCGAAAAACCAACAGCACTGTTAACTGGTAACAGAAACGAAATTGTGCCACAAAAGCAAGCGGAGTTAAAAACTCAGATTAAGCTAGATGCAGTTTTGCCCATGAGTCAAGCAGAATTGGAAAAGGCGAAAAAAGCCGACGAACAAGCAGAGCAAGCTGAAAGACAAAGCAGACGTAAGAGTAGAAATAAATAGTAATAAGTAGCCTAGCATTACTAACTCAAATTAGTTCTACCCAAAATAATATTTACTAACAATATAGGTTGAGGATTACACAGTGAAAAACTATTGCCCTAAAGGATTCCTAAAGGATACCGCTTCGCACTTGTCCTCGAATGGGGATATAGCTCCGCTCCGCTCCACGTCCGATCGCCTGGGATTTTTAACTGCATTAACAGTTATGCTAACTTGCGCGGATTCAATGGCTGCCGAACGCCAGATTAAGGACATTGAACTAGAAAAAACTAACAATCGATTAGAATTAAAGCTCTCGGCAACTAACAAAACTAGTGGAGACGCTTCTTTTTATACGTTACGTAAAGACAATACTATTGAAGCAAATCTACTCAATACCAATTTAGATTTACCTCAAGGCAATTCCTATAAGCAGGAAAATCCAATTCCTGGGGTCAAAGCAGTAGAAATTAATCGAGTCGATCGCGAACACACTAGAGTAGTTGTTTCCACCGAGGCAGATATCCCTGTCGAACACTTGCTAGAACAACAGGGAGATGACTTGATTCTCAGCTTGAATCGGGTGACTAAGGCTCAGACTTTCCAAAGGGAACTAAAACAGTTTGGTCACAAGACTGTAAAGAACATCAAGCAAACCTATAAAACTGCCTTGGGACAGAAAAAAACCAAAGACGATAAGAAGCCTAGCTTAGTCTCTAACAAAAACCAAGAAGATTCTGATGTCTTAGTACCTAACCCAGAGATCATGATCGATGATGACCGTGTTGACGATCTTAAAGAGCAAATCTTTAAATCCCAAGGCGAACCTGGTGACAATCCCGTTCCCGCAACTTTACCCCGTGCTGTCGCCCCTCCCGTAGGTGATATGGCAATTTCCAACGTCAGCACGATGCCAGACATGGTAGATTTGGGTTCGGGAGCCATAGTTCCTCGCCTAGTCTTGCGAGATGCCCCAGTTCGAGAAGTATTGTCTTTGTTGGCGCGATCGGCTAATTTGAACGTCGTATATGCAGGTGGTGCAGCAGAAGGTGTTGAGGAAGAAGAAACAGGACTTACTATCTCTTTAGATCTAGAAGATCAACCCGTACAAGAAGTATTCAATTCAGTTCTGTTAGTTTCTGGATTAGATGCCAACCGTCGAGGGAATATTATCTACGTAGGCGAACAGCTACCTTCTCAAGCTCGTAACCTAGTTAGCCGTACCGTTCGTTTAAATCAGGTTGGTGCTGAAAACGCAGCATTATACCTAGCCAGCTTGGGAGCATCGGGTAAAATATTAACCACCGACGTAGAAGAAATTATCGACCCCGATACTGGTCGAGTTGTTCAACGACTGGAGACTAGTCCTGAACTGAATGATTTATCTTTAGACGAGGACGAAACTGGTACTAAGGCATTGATGCTTAGGGGGCTACAGGTTTCTACCGATGGTAGACTCAACTCGATCACTTTAGTAGGCGAACCCCGCAAAGTTGAAGTCGCCACGACTTTCTTAACTCAACTAGATGCCCGTCGCCGTCAGGTAGCAGTTAATGTTAAAGTTCTAGACGTTAACTTGCTCAATCAGGATGTCTTTAACAGCAGTTTCTCCTTTGGGGTAAACGACAGCTTCTTTGTACAGGATAACGGCTCAGCATCTCTAAGATTTGGTGAAACTGCACCACCCACAAGTGCTGAGTTTAATAGTGCCACAGGTCGTTTATCTAATCCTCCTGTTGTTCCTAGTCCGTTCGCTGGTGCAGAAACATTCTTAGATTTCAGTCGGACTATTCCAATTCCTGGTACTACTCCTGGAGTTATTGATAACACCACAGATCCAACTACGGTTACTCCACCAGGAACAGGCAATTTCTTTGTTAGAGAAGCAGGTATTGCTTCAAATCCTTTTACTGGAGGAATTACAGAATTCACCAGAGCAACTTTTGATACTTTTGAAATAGACGATGATGGTCAAGTCACTTTCACTCCTGGGGAAAATGGTACAGCTACCGCTGCGCTCCCCTCTCTATTTCAATATCCCAATAAGTTTTTGGCTCTTTTAGAAGCTCAAATTACTAGTGGTAATGCGAAAATTCTAACCGATCCGACATTGATGGTGCAGGAGGGACAACAGGCTACTGTCAAACTGGCTCAAAATATTATTGAAAGCGTCCAGACTAGCATCGATGGAGATACGGGAACTAGAACGATTACTCCTGTAATTGCCGAAGCAGGTGTAGTTTTAACCGTTAATGTGGAACAAGTTGATGATAATGGTTTTGTTTCGCTATCGGTAAGTCCTACGATTAGCTCGATTGGTGCAACCCAAAGTTTTGATAGTGGTGATGGTGCGGTTAATACACTTAATCTTCTAAGTAAGCGAGAACTCAGTTCGGGTTTAGTACGATTGCGTGATGGTCAAACTTTGATCTTGTCGGGAATTATTCAAGACCAAGAAAGAACTACCGTTTCCAAAGTACCTATTTTGGGCGATATTCCTTTACTTGGTGCTTTGTTCAGAAGCACCGATAAGGCTAGTGAAAGGGCAGAAGTAATAGTTTTGTTAACTCCTGAAATTGTCGAAGAAGATGCGGGGTTGGCAAGCAACTTTTCTCCTAGCAAGGAAAGCCGTGAAGTCCTTCAGCGAGAGGGGGTTGGGATAATCGGTAACTAGGCAAATTGGTCTGTTTTATGGCTTGATTTTGGTAGTCCAAATCGAAAAAATTGTTGAAATCTATGTAAATTAACCATTTCAACGATCCATATTCGTCAAGTAGAGCTTAGAATAAGGCAGTCACAGATTATCTAGATTACCCTTAATGGGGTTATGCCCACAGGTGACTAGCTGACTGTGACCTTTAGTGAAAAAAACTTAGTCCAGGTATTGCGGGTTTTTAAAACTCAAATGCTATAAATTAGGCTGGTTGATTCATTTTTATAGATCTAAGAGGATATCTGAAAAGTTATTTATGCTAAATTTCCTGATTTTTGCCCCCCTAGCCCCCCAACATTGGGGGGAAGAAGAGTGGAAAGTCCCCCAGATTTGGGGGATTTAGGGGGCTAAGATATAGCAAACTGGACTTCTCAAATAACCTCTAAGTTCTCAATGACTGAGAGCAAAACACACACAAGCCATAAGTAAACACAAAAACAGGAGACCATCACAATGAACAAAGGTGAATTAGTCGATCGCATTTCTCAAAAAGCAACCGTGACCAAAAAACAGGCTGATGCGGTATTATCCGCAGCCATCGAAACAATCATGGAAGCTGTATCTGATGGAGATAAAGTAACCCTGGTGGGTTTTGGTTCTTTTGAACGACGCGATCGCAAAGAAAGAGAAGGACGCAATCCTAAAACAGGAGAAAAAATGTCCATCCCCGCTACTAAAGTTCCTGCTTTTTCGGCAGGTAAACTATTCAAAGAGAAAGTAGCACCTAAATAACTGAGATAATCACTTATCTTGAACAGACCACAACACGGTGGAAATTTGAATTGGGCAGCCACAATTGCTGGTTGTCCAGTTTCTGCTTTAACGGACTTTTCCGCCAGTATTAACCCCTTGGGAACTCCCGACAGCGCGATCGCTGCAATTATCGACAGTACTTCTCAACTAACTGCCTATCCCGATCCTGCCTACACTCAGTTGCGATCGCATCTGGCTCAACATCATCAGATCGACCCCGAACTTATCTTGCCTGGTAATGGTTCGGCAGAGTTGCTAACCTGGGCGGGAAGAGAACTAGCGCAACAAGAACTTACCTATCTAATTACCCCAGCCTTTGGCGATTATCAAAGGGCGTTAACCGCCTTCAGTGGCAAGATATTGCCCTGTCCTTTAAATCTTCATCTCCCCAACATGCGGGCAAGCCCTTTGTCCCTATCTCCCCAACATGCGGGCAAGCCCTTTGTCCCTATTCCCCCAAACCCCCATCCCCAGTCTGGATTACTGCTAAACAACCCTCACAACCCAACGGGCAAATTGTGGACTAAAGACGAGATTTTGCCTTATTTGTCACGATTTAACCTGGTGGTAATTGATGAAGCCTTTATGGACTTTCTAACGCCGTCTCAGGAGCAAAGTTTAATTCCTATGGTGGAGCAGTATCCCAATTTAGTTGTTTTGCGCTCTTTGACCAAATTTTATAGTTTACCTGGGTTGCGGATTGGCTATGCGATCGCCCATCCCGCAAGATTACAGCAATGGCAACAGTGGCGCGATCCTTGGTCAGTTAATACTCTGGCAGCAGCAGCAACCGCAGCAGCACTTGAAGATCGAGAATTTCAGCAGCGAACCTGGGACTGGCTATCTCCAGCGCGATCGCGTTTATTTCAGCAGCTATCGGCAATCGACGAACTCCAGCCTTTTTCCAGCGCGGTTAACTATCTGTTGGTTAAAACCGAAATATCCGCAACCCAACTACAAGCGAAATTAATCACCAATTATCAAATTGTCATTCGAGACTGTCTGAGTTTTCCCGAACTGGGCGATCGCTATTTTAGAATCGCAGTACGTTTACCCTCAGAAAACATTCGCTTAGTAGAGGCTATTACTGCTATCGTTAAATCTGGATTGTAATCGAGTATCGTACGGGCAAGCATTGCTGATCCCCCAGCTGACTTGTGACTTAATACCGAGTTACGTCCAAACTGATCAACGATTCACTTTCTTCGCGTCTTTGCTAGGTCAGCATTCCCCTGCGCCTTCGGACGAACGGCGCGTATGTGCCATCGTCATGCGAAGCATGACTTTGCCTCCTTTGGAGGCTGTGGATCTGACCTCTCTGCGGGAGACAGTATTATCTTTATGGCGGTAGACTATGACTTAGTAATAATCGGTAGCAGTTATGAAGGAATCTATGCAGCAAAAACTGCTGCTAGGCTTCAAGCCCGTGTAGCTTTGGTGACTCAGGGCGATACTTATTTGCCTAATGATGTGCTAGTCAACCATAGTATTGGCGAGATTGGGCAATTAAACCACCAGTTGAGAAACAATCCCTTTGCTACGGCATCAGAAATTAAACTTCCTTATGTTTCCTGTTCAGAAGCTAGTGATTGGGCAAAAGGCGTTGATCTGGCGGTGCAAACCAGCAATTCTCTGTCTAGTTTGGCAGCTTTGGGAGTAGATGTAATTGTCGGGAAGGGAGAATTTTGTCGTTTACCTCAACTTGCTTTTAACATTGCCAACAGAAGATTGCGATCGCGTAATTTTTTACTGGCTACGGGGGCTAATTTTGTGCCTCATTTAAACAGCAACGAAAGTAACTATCTAACCCTGAGAAAATTATGGCATCAAGACCTATCAGATCTACGGCAGCAGATAATTATTATTGGTAGCGATCCGACTGCTTTAGAGTTAGCACAAACTTTGGCTAGGTTTGAGAAACAAGTTACTTTGGTGGTTAGGCAACCAAGAATATTACCTCAAGAAGATCCAGATGTTGCCATGTTAGTTCAGGCAGAATTAGAAGCTGAAGAAATTAAAATTTATACCAATTCCCCAGTCAGCCAGCTTAAGGCAATCGAAGATCAAAAATGGCTGCAAGCTGGCGATCGCGCTTTATCCACCGATGAAATTATTATTGCCGATTATCGTCAGCCTAATATTACAGGCTTGAATTTGGCGGGAGTCGATGTTAAATATGATGAGGAACGGGTTTACGTCAACCAGAGGCTACAAACCTCTAACCCTAATATTTATGCCTGTGGCGATCTAATTGGTGGTTATTGTTTGCCAAATATTGCTCAATATGAAGTAAATATCATTCTCAAGAATACTTTGTTCTTACCTTGGTATAAAACTAATTACTATTGTCTTCCCTGGGCTGTCTTAACTCAACCTAATTTAGCTAGAGTTGGTTTAACTCAACGACAGGCTAAACAGCAGTTTGGTGAAAATATTTATGTAATTAAACAGTATTTAAATAATCTGACTCAGGCACAAATCTTAGATCGAACTACGGGAGTCTGTAAGCTGATAGTACGAGAAAATGGAGAAATTTTAGGCTGTAGCTTAGTGAGCGATCGCGCTGCGGAACTGATTACAATAATTGCCTTAATGATTCAACACAAAATCAATCTCGACCCCAATCCGATGAGAGGATTAACTTCTTTATCTATCCCCACTATTTATCCTGCCATGGTTGAAATATTACAGCAGTGTTGTCATAACTTTTATCAGCAAAAGCTACAGCGTAACTCTAAACTATTAAATCGTCTTAAAACTTGGTTTTCTCTTCAAAGAAGTTGGTATCGAAAATAAACTATGAGTAACCAGCAATTAACAACTGATAAAAAGCTTTTTATTGTTTTTGAAGGAATTGATAGTTCGGGAAAAACAACTCAGGCTAAACTGTTAAAAAAACACTTTTTAGCTACAGAACAGCAGGCGGTTATTAGTCCTGAACCTTCTAATGGTATTATTGGCAACCTAATTCGACAAGCTTTAAAACAGAGAATTGTTTTTAATCGCGATCCAAAATTATTTGACGAGCAAATGGCTTATCTTTTTGCTGCCGATCGCCACGACCATCTATATAATGATATTGATGGAGTATTTAAATTAATTGCCAATAACTATCATGTTATTAGTACTAGATACTACTTTTCTTCCCTAGCATATAATTGTGAAACTGTAGAGAAGTTTGAGTTTGTTAAAAGGTTGAACAATCGCTTTCCTAATCCTGACCTGACAATATATCTCCAGATTCCTATTGAAGTTTCGCTGCTTAGATTACAAGAGCGTTCTGTACAGGAGGTGTATGAAACCAAAGCTAAATTAACTAAAGTTAGCGAGCAATATCAACAGATATTTGCCGATTATGATGGTCTAATACTCAACCTTGATGGAACGCAAGATCCCCAGCAAATTCATCAACAAATAATTAATTGCCTACAAACTATTGTTACTAAAAACAAGTGATGGTTACCAATTTCTGGCTTTTGATTGTTTGACTAGTTACCAGCTATTGAAAGAAAGCTATAGCAATAGCAAATAGCTCCCCGTCTCACCATATTTATAGTAATTCCTAAGAGCGACCAGACAATTTCATTTAGGAAGTATAAAGTTAAGAAGTAGCAAGTAATGTTCGCTATATTGATACAGAATTACCAAATGGAAGTTAATTAGAATGACCATACCAACAAATCCTGCTTATGCCAATTTACTTGATTTCAATTAGCTTTTTCTTACTCGCTAATCCATGCTGAATTCTAATGTGAGATTGAGTTACCTGGAATTGTTTAGCTAGAATTTTAGCCAACTCTTGGTTAGCCTTTCCTTTAGTTGGCGAAGATTTAAGATAAATCATCAAGCTACCATCTTCTAAATGTTCTATTTTTTGTTGTTTAGAGCTAGGTCTAACTTTCACCTGAATTTTCATTTTTATTGGATTTAATGAAATAAATTACTCAATCATTCTCAGGGAGAATAAAATTTAGAAATAGCTATCCTTGTTACCAATTAACAAAAATTAATATTTGGCAACTAATTACTAGATTTTACCTTCTATGATTTAGAGACTCAGCGAGCAAAAAGTTAGGTCATATCATATCGGTCAGAGATTACACCGCAGCCCCTATTGTCCCGTCAAGCCCTCAAGGCAACGAGGATCAACCCTCAAGGCAACGAGGATCAACGGAATAATAAGGAGCAAAAAAATGAAGGTGTTGCCCCAAGGATAACCGCGACCTGTTAGCGTTGACCGCGGAATAGGGTCAAAATTTTAGTTGCTATTGGCATCTTGAGCCACAGATCAAAACTATCAAATGAACCACAATCCCGATCGCAGTTTAGATAAACCAATAGATTCTGAAGATCGCCCAGTCAATAACAGTCGGTGGCGTAAGAAAATCATCGCGATCGCTATTCTGTTGCTAGGTAGTGCGGGTATTGGTTTAATCTATGGTTGGTATTTTACACAGCGCAAATTAATACCTCTAATTGAGACAGAGGTGGGAAACTACCTCCGTCGTCCCTTGGAATTGGGTGAACTAAAATCCATCTCCCTGACAGAGGTAAGTTTTGGCAGCAGCGCGCTTCCTGCTACGGCGGAAAATCCTGATTTTGTTGAGATCGAGGCGATCAAGGTTGACTTCGCCCCCCTGCATTTTCTTGTTGAGCGTGAATTAAAGCTGGATCTAACTTTACTTCAGCCCGATATTTATATCGAGCAAGACGAGTCTAAGTTATGGACACCTACTGATTTTGGTACGGATGATGAATCTGGTTCGGCAATTAAGGTGAATGTTCAATCGATTCGACTTGAGGAAGGGCAGCTGGCTTTAGTTGCCTATAACTCAGAAATCGAAGCCTTAAATCCTGCCGTTGTTGCCGAGATCGATAATGCTCTAGTTCGTCCCGTCGATAACACAATTGAGTTTGATGTTGCAGCGCAATTGATTCGGGGTGGCAAATTTGTTCTTGATGGACAGAGTAATAACCAGACTGGGATTATCGATCTCGATGTAATAGCCCAACAGTTAGACGCATCTGAAATCAGCAATTTGCTGGCACTGCCTATTGAACTAAAGCAGGGAAGTCTAGACGGTAAGCTTGGGGTGACTTTGAGTAGCGCGCCTATTCCCGAACTACAGGGAACTCTAGATGTAAATGACGTGAGTTTGCAAATTCCTGGTCTGGTCAAGCCCTTTAGCAACAGTGAGGGAAAGCTTCAGTTTAAAGGGAGAAAAATTGAGCTGGATAATGTAGCAACCAACTTCGGACAAGTATCGGCTTTGGCTGCTGGTTCATTAGATTTAGCCGAGTCGGGAGATTATCAAATTAATGCCAAGATTCAGCCAGTAGCAGCTCCAAAAGCGATCGCTGCCCTAGAATTAGATGCTCCCGTACCCATTAGGGGCAAAATCAAAGGGGATGTAGCGGTTCGAGGAACTATCGATAACCCCGTAGTCAAGCTAGATCTGGCTACAGCTAGCCCCAGTCGGATTGACAAAGTAGATTTTAAACAAATTGATGCGGATTTAGAATTAGTCGGTACGACCTTATCCGTCAAAAATTTTGCAGGCTTACCCAAAACGGGAGGTAAAATCGAGGGTAACGGCAAGTTAGAGTTAGATGGCGCGCAAAATCTAGCGTTTAAGCTGCGGACAGAAAACGTTTCGGGCAAAGCGATCGCTCGTAGCTATAACCAGCAGCTACCCGTAGACCTTGGTTTAATTTCTGGTCAAACCAAGATCTCAGCCCAAGGTGGAGATTTAGCTACCTTAAGCTTTGAGGATGGCTCGGCAAATTTTGCTTTGGGTAACGGTACGGTTGAAGTCAACAATCTTGATTATGCCAACGGTATTTGGTCATCTCGCTTAACCGCTTCGGGAGTAGAATTTGGTAGTTTACCCATTGGGGAGGGAAGCACGCCTACGATTGCTAAAGGTTTGGTCGATGGTGTGTTTGAGATTTCAGGCACTAACGATCTGGGTAATCTCAATCAAGTTGATGCTACTGGCAGGGCAAGTCTCAATACCGTCGGCGGACAAATAGCCATTCCTAATCTCCAAATTGCTGATGGCAACTGGAAGGCAGATGCTGATACTCAAGATCTCAAGCTACAGCGTTTATTTCCTGAGTTACCCGACGAGTTTAACGACAACCTCAGCGGAGAATTTTATCTGACGGGAAATATTCCTGATGCTGCTCAGCCCCAAACTTTAATTAGCGGTTTTGGCGATCTAACCCTAGCAGAAGGCAAGGTCAAAGTAGAAGACTTAAAAATTGTTGACCAAAACTGGTCGGCGATCGCTATTGGCAGCGATCTCAAGCTAAAAGAATTAAGTTCTAGCTCTCCCGAACAATTTGCGGGATTAATTGACGGCAGGCTGGAATTGTCTGGAACTACTGATAATATTACTCCCCAAGCAATTACGGCTACGGGAAATGGTAGTTTGACCCTACCCGAAGGAGTTTTTATCGCAGACGAACTGGCGATCGCCGATGGTCAGTTTCAAGCCCAGATAACTCCCCAGAATGTAGCTCTGAGTCTGTTTGCCGACCCCAATTCCGACGACTTGGAGCTAAATGGGCAGCTTGGAGGACAACTAGCGGTGACAGGACAGGTAGACAACCTCAGTCCTACCGCAGTAACAGCCGAGGGCAATCTTAGCTTTAGCAAAGGGATCGATCTCTTAGAACAGCCTTTATCCGCAGCAATAGTTTGGGACGGCAAGCGGTTGGACGTGTTGCAAGCAACGGGTAATAGTCTCAATGCTAGGGGTCACGTCATACTGGACGAGTCATTTTTTGGCGATCTGCCTGATAAGCTGGCTGCGATCGACTACTTTGAATTTGATGTTCCTCAAGCTCAAGGAATTGACATCAAAAAGCTGCGCTTGACTTTGCCTAGTTGGGCGACTAATCTCAACTATTCGGGAAGAGGGGAATTTAGCGGAACTATTAGCGGTGTTCCTTCCGCGATGAATATTCAAGGAGACTTGGGTTTGAGAAACTTGAGAGTAGAAGATCTGGAGTTCGACCCTTTATTGGCAGGAAAGGTGCAAATATCTCCCGAAACTGGAGTTCGGTTGAGTTTACAAGAAATTTCGACTACTCCATCTCTGCCCCTATCAAATCCCAATGTCAAGCTACGACTGGTCGATAAAATTGAACTGATCTTAGACTCTAATTTTTCTCCCGTGGCTTTTGCGATCGCTCAGGACGATTTAGTAGTAACGGGAGCGGGGAAAGACGAAACGATTGACCTGACGACTCAGAATGTTCCTGTAGAATTGCTCAAAACCATAGCTCTTAAAAGCGAAGATCTTGTCATACCAGAAAATGTCGCGCTGCAACCCGTAGATGGCGAGTTATCGGGAAATTTTACGGTCAATCTCGATACCCTCAGAACTACAGGAAAAAACGTAGTGGTCACAAATCCTGCCTTGGCTAGCATACGGGGCGATCGCCTAGAAGGAGATTTTCAATATGCAGATGGTTACTTTACCCTGCAAGATGTCGAGTTTCAACAGAGAAACAGTACCTACAAGCTAGAAGGTAACTTAGTTCAACAGCCCGATGACATCGAACTTGATGGTCGAGTTGTGATTGATGGCGGACAAATTCAGGACATTCTGGTTGCCCTACAAATTTTTGAGTTGACAGACTTTGCCCGCATTTTTAAAGATCGCACCTATGGTGCTGCCCAAGAATTATATTCATCTCCCTCAACGAGCGATCGCCCTTTGTTTGACGTGGGGTTCAAAGACGCACCTATTATGGAGCAGTTACAGTTGTTATCAGCAATACAGGCTTGGCTGGCTTCTGTCCAACAAGAACGACAAAATGCTCTAGTTCCTGCAATTGAAGAGCTGACGGGTACTTTTGATGGTCAAATTAAAGTTTCTGGTTCTTTAAACGCAGGGCTGAGTTCCGAGTTTGACTTTTTGGGCGAACAATGGCGGTGGGGCAAATTAGTTGGAGAACAAATAGTTGCCAGAGGTAATCTGCAAGAAGGAATTCTCACCTTACTTCCTATTTCAGTCAAGCTTCAGGATACTACGGAGCAGGCTGAAGGCGAAGATATTTCTCCTACTTTATTGTTTACAGGGACTTTTGGGGGAGAAACCCAATCAGGGCAGTTTAGGCTGGTAGAAGTTCCCGTCAAACTAATCGAACAACTGTTCAATTTGCCTCCAGAACTAGCTTTTAATGGTTTAATCAATGCCAACGCCAGTATCGCAGGAACTCAGGACAATCCCCAAGCTAGGGGAGAAATCAACATTAACGATGCTTCTTTAAATGAAACTTCGATTCAGACTACCAAAGGTAGCTTTAACTATCGAAAATCTCGTTTAAACTTTTCTGCCAGTAGCATTATTGCTGAAGATGCCGATCCCCTAATTATCAAGGGAAGTATCCCTTACCAACTGCCTTTTGCTCAAACTGAACCAGAAAGCGATCGCCTAGAACTACAGTTGAACGTTAAAGATAAGGGCTTAGCTCTGTTAGATATTTTTTCTCGGGGAGAACTCAAGTGGATTGATGGTGAAGGTAATATAGTCCTCGATGTTGCTGGTGTTTTTGATGCAGAGCAAAACCTACTCCAAGATTTAGTGACTCAAGGAACTGCTACTATTGAGAATGCCACTATTGCTGCTAAAAGCCTACCCAAAAATCCGATCACTAATATTAATAGTCAGGTCTTTTTTGATTTTGATAACATTCGTGTCAATCATTTCCAAGGAAATTTGGGGGGCGGTGAAATCTTGGCAGCAGGTACGGTTCCTCTGAGCCAGGATGTTTCCCGCGATCCTCTGACAATTGACTTCGACGATGTAGAGATTGAGGTTCCCAAACTTTATAACGGTGGTATTAAAGGAGAATTACAGATCTTGGGCAGGGCTACTCAACCCAGTATTGGTGGAGATTTAATTCTATTTGACGGCACAATCTTTCTCGATGAGGATGAGGCTAGTAGCCAAGCTGAAGCGATCGATAATTTGAGTGATGAAGCAGAGCTTATTGCCACACCTAATACTAATGACGGGATTGCTTCGGTAACACAATATAACAATCTTCAGCTACGATTGGGAGAAGATATTCAAATCAGCCAACCACCTATATTTACTTTTTTGGCTACAGGAGATTTAACTCTCAACGGTACTATTCTCCAACCCAGCCCCAAAGGTACTATTGTCCTCAAACGCGGACAGGTCAATTTGTTCACTACCCAACTAAGCTTATCTAGAGACTATAAAAACACGGCTCGCTTTACCGATAATAATCTCCTCGATCCTTCTTTAGATATATTGTTAACTGGTTCGGCTATAGAAACTACCAATAGAAGTATTCCTAGCGAAGTCCTGCCGACAGAAATTCCCGATTCTACTTTGGGGACTCTAGAAACCATCAGAATTTCCGCTAAGGTTAAGGGTCTTGCGAGCAACATTATCAACAATATCGAGCTTACTAGCAGTCCCGATCGCAGTCGACAAGAAATCGCAGCCCTTCTAGGAGGAGGTTTTGTTGAAGGCTTGGCAGGTAGTAATGGCACATTAGGGTTGGCTACCTTAGCTGGTTCGGCAATTTTTGGCAGCTTAAATGCAGAGTTCAACAATATTTTCCCGATTGGCGAAATACGCCTATTTCCTACTCCTATTATCGAGGAAGATCGAGATAAAGATCGCGACGGTCTGGCAGGAGAAATTGCTTTTGAACTGATCGACAATCTTTCTTTTTCTGCCTTAAAAATTCTCAACACCGATATCCCCGCTCAGTTTGGTTTTCGCTATCGTTTGGATGATAATTTTGTCCTACGAGGTTCTAGCGACTTTCAAGAAGATGGCAGCAGAGCCTTAATTGAATACGAACATCGATTTTAAATAGCTCGTTAGGAATAAAAAATAGTCAGGGTAGTTATCCTAAATCCGATTGGTAAAGGTCATGATCGCCGTTCTTTAAGTTCCCCACCCCCTATAAGCTTACAAGGGTAGTTTTTAGTATTAGAAACGCAATGATTTTTTTGTATTAATCATGAATATGAAAAATATTTTTACTCCAATTTCGGTAATCCCAACCTGTATGACGCTACAACACTGGGTAATAAAGCGTTAGGGTAAATAGATATAGCTATTTATCTACAAGCATCTATTTACATGACAGACGCAACAATTACTCAAAATCCTTTATTAATTGGCAAGGGACTACCACCCTTTAATGAAATCAAAGCGGAACAGGTTGTTCCAGCGATGACGCAAATACTGCAAGAGTTAGACAAAGAAGTTCGTCAGCTGGAGGAAAACGTAACTCCTAGTTGGTCTGGTTTAGTCGAACCCCTAACAGAGATTGAAGAGCGTTTAAACTGGAGTTGGGGGATTGTTGGACACTTAATGAGTGTTAAGAATAGTCCTGAGTTGCGGGAAGCTTATGAGACTGTTCAACCAGAAATAGTTAAGTTTTATAATAAGCTCAGTCAAAGTAAGCCTTTATACGAAGCTTTTAAAGGCATTAAGGAAGGTGCAGAGTGGGATAAACTCGAACCTGCACAACAGCGCATTGTTGAATCTTCGATTCGTGATTTTGAATTGTCTGGTGTAGGTTTGGCAGGGGAAACCAGAGAGAAGTTTAATCAGATTCAATTAGAGTTAGCCGAACTTTCAACCAAGTTTTCTAATAATGTTTTGGATGCGACCAAGGCGTTTAAACTAAAGCTAACCGATAAACAAGATGTCGAAGGTTTGCCACCTAGTGCTTTAGGCTTGTTGGCGCAAACTGCTAAAGCTGAGGGAGAGGAAAGTGCTACTCCTGAAGAGGGTCCTTGGGTAGTTACCTTGGATTACCCCAGCTATATTCCGTTTATGAAATACGCTACTAACAGGGAATTGCGAGAGAAATTATATAAGACGTTTGTTTCTCGTGCCTCTGAAGGTGAGTTAGATAATCGCGGTAATATTGATCGCATTTTAGAATTGAGAAAGGAAAAGGCGAATATTTTAGGTTTTGCTAACTTTGCCGAACTAAGTCTGGCGCGGAAGATGGCACCCGACGTAGAAGCGGTACAGCAGCTACAGGATGAGTTACGCGGTGCAAGTTATGATGCTGCGGTGAGAGAATTTGAAGAATTGACAGCTTTTGCTGGTACAAAAGATCTTAAGCACTGGGATGTTAGCTATTGGGCGGAAAAACAGCGCGAAGCTAAATTTAATTTTAACGAGGAAGAATTACGTCCTTACTTCTCTTTACCCAAAGTACTGGATGGCTTGTTTGGGTTGGCTAACCGTATTTTTGGCGTGACTATTACTGCTGCGGATGGACAAGCACCCGTATGGCATGAGGATGTGAGATATTTTCAGATTGCCGATGAAGATGGCAAAGCGATCGCTTTTTTCTATCTCGATCCTTATTCTCGTCCTGCGGAAAAACGTGGTGGTGCTTGGATGAATGACTGTATCGGTCGGGCAAAAATGACCGTTGAGGGGAAAACTGAAACTCGTCTTCCTGTCGCATATCTGACCTGCAATCAAACTCCTCCCGTAGAAGACAAGCCCAGCTTGATGACCTTTGGGGAAGTAACGACCCTATTCCACGAATTCGGTCATGGCTTACAGCATATGTTGACTACTATCGATCATGTTGGGGCAGCAGGGATTAACAATGTGGAATGGGATGCGGTAGAATTACCAAGTCAGTTTATGGAAAACTGGTGTTACGATCGCCCCACTCTTTTCGGTATGGCGAAACACTATCAAACTGGCGAAACTTTACCTGAAGAATATTATCAAAAGCTAGTAGCTGCGAAAAACTATATGAGTGGTTCGGCGATGCTGCGTCAGCTACACTTTGGAATGTTAGATATGGAACTGCATTCCAATTATGAACCAGGGGGAGAAGAAACTCCTAATGATGTAAGAAATCGCCTGGCAAAAACTACCAGCGTTTTACAACCTATTGCCGAAGATAATTTCCTCTGTGCTTTTGGACATATCTTTGCTGGGGGTTATGCAGCAGGATACTACAGCTACAAATGGGCAGAAGTGCTTAGTGCCGATGCTTTTGCTGCTTTTGAAGAAGCTGGGTTGTCAGATGAAGAGGCGGTTAAGTCTGTAGGGAAACGCTTCCGCGAGACGGTACTGGCTTTGGGAGGTAGTTTACACCCAATGGAAGTATTCCAAACATTCCGAGGTAGAACACCAGAAACCGAACCGTTGTTAAGACACAGTGGGTTGTTAGGTGCTGCATAGACTAGGAATATTATTTCAGTAGCATAAAAAAGCGATCGCCTGTAATAAGCGATCGCTTTTTATTTATCGATGCGGATGAAAGGACTTGAACCTTCACGTCCGAAAACACTAGAACCTAAATCTAGCGCGTCTACCAATTCCGCCACATCCGCAAATTATGCGACGTTAATCATCATAGCAGATAGAAAACATAAATTAAACATTTAAAGGAAATTACAGGATCTTCGTCGGCGATCGCGATCTGGCTCTTGCCAAGCATAGCTGAAATGGCTGACGGAATTGACTTGCGGGGTTACCTTACGCAAAGCCTCCATTTGAACTTCTAACGGTGGATGTTGTCGATAGACTTCCCCCCATGCACCAGCTAAGGCAGGAATCACCTTGGTGTTTTTAGAAGCAGTGTTTAAAACGGTTTTCACCTGGTCTATCACACAGTCAGTTTTTTCTTCACAAACTGCATAAGCCATGGGGTGCCACTCCAAATCTGAAGGAAATTTATCCCAAGCTTGAAGACGGGAATCAAAGCCCGCTTTGCCTACTAATTGATTAGCATCGGGAAAAAATACTGCCCCCGCAGGAATTCCTCTATTTTGAGCGGGTCTGGCAGCGAAGGAAAGAAAGTCAATAATACCTTGAGCAGCATGAGCCACGGAGAACAGCCATAGATCCCGTCTTAAACTATTTTGGCGGGATAAAATTGGTGCTTTAGAATCGAGAAAATTATTGCGACCCTGCCATTTAGCGAGGTCTTCTTGAGGATATTGGCGATCGATAATTTTAATATCTTGAGTTGTGATATCACCTCGATCGACATATTTTTTGATTAAAGCTAATCCTTTTTGATTGCTAGCTCGATTGTACAGAGCTTCAAGAGACGATTTGCCATAAATCCAGAGATCTTTAACGCTGTAGACCGAAGACTGTCCTCCCACACCACGAGGATAACGAACATAATCGAATAAAATGCCGTCTGGCTGCCGTTCTAAAACTGCCTGTACTAACTCAAAGTAGTCTGTCTGTGCCTGACGAGAATAAGGATCGATAAAAGCCTGAGCGCGATCATGAACGAAAGTTAAACTATCTTGACCCGTACCATTACGGGCTAATGCTTCTTGACGATCTGGACGCTGGGCATAAGTATAGCCAAAATTCATCGTAAACAACCAGGCATATACTTTTAAACCCCGCTGATGCGCTTTATCAATCGTTTGCTGTAACAGATCGCTATTTTCCCCTTCAGGCGATCGCACTACTGATGTCCAGGGGGTAGGATTATCGTCGGGAGGTAGAAGAACCTGACTGTCGTAAAAAACTTCCAGATGTATTTTGTTATAGCCTAAATTAACAATTCGATCTAAGACGTAATCAATCGAGCCAGGACTGGTATCACAAGGATAGAGACGCAACCAAATTGCCTGTTCTTTGGGCCAAGTTTGGCTACGGCATAGCTGTAGCATTTCAGTATGTTTTTGAACCAGGAAACTGTATTTTGAAATGGCGGTGGGATCTGTTATGGAAGCTTTGAGTAACTTTTCTTTAGCTGCAATCTCTTCAGGGGCAAACTGGCAATAAGGCCCAACAGCAGCTTCTACTGGTCTATTTCCCCAAGTACTATAGACAGTTACAAAAGCTGTAATTATTCCTAAAGTAGTCTTAAATATTCTGTTATGCAGGCTAGTTGTGTCTGTCGCAGCGATATCTACTTTTATATTTGGCGTGAACTTGAGATGGCTCCATAATAAAAAATCGCTCATCTTACCCATTGTCAACATCATCCTTTTATCTTTTCTGCAATCAAACAAAACCCTATGCCTGAAAATTTTGCTTTGGTTTATTTATTAGCTTATCTATCTTGTAATCAATGTTTGCTCGATAATTCAAGTTTATGACTCAATATCTTACCAAGTTTGTCGAAAAAATTGGGGAAGCTTGCTGCAATAATTTTCAAGAGAGTAAGATACATCATAAATGTATTTTGCAGGAAAAAATGTTCGTTGGAATTACCGAGAGTTAAGAGGTTGAGTTTGTTAGTGGTAAAAACATGAATTTATTTGTTCCTGGTCGTCTTTGTCTGTTTGGCGAACATAGTGATTGGGCAGCAGAATATAGCCAGATAAACTCAAAGATCGAGCCAGGTTACGCTATTGTTGTTGGTACTAACCAAGGTATTTATGCTAACGTCGCAGCCAAAGCTCATCTAGAATTTAGAACGGTAAATCATCGCCAAGTATTAAAACTAGCAATGAAGCAAGGACAGTTGTTGAAGATAGCGCAAGAGGGTAATTTTTATAGTTACGTAGCTGGGGTAGCTTATCAGGCGTTAGTTCGCTATCGGGTTGGTGGTTTAACGATAGATAACTATCGGATGGATTTACCCCTCAAAAAAGGTTTGTCTTCTAGTGCAGCAATCTGTGTGTTAGTCGCCAGAGCATTTAATCGGCTTTACAATCTTGGTTTGACGATCGCTGAAGAAATGGAATTGGCTTATCGGGGAGAAAGAACTACTGGCAGTCAATGTGGCAGATTAGACCAGGCTTGCGCTTATGGCAGTCAACCTATTTTGATGGCTTTTGATGGCGATCGCTACAAGATTACTCCTTTAACCGTAGTCGAAAATTTGTATCTGATTATTGTCGATCTTGCAGGTTCTAAAAATACGCCCAAAATACTCGCTCAACTCAATCAATGCTATCCCGTTGCCCAAAATACCTTTCAGGCTGGAGTTCAACATTATTTGGGAAAAGTTAACGCCAGTCTGGTTCGACAAGCTGTTTTAGCCTTACAACAAGGAGCAGCCGAAATTGGTACTTTGATGAAACAAGCACAAGCTGAATTTGATCGCTATCTAATTCCCGCCTGTGACGAGTTAAACGCACCTATATTGCATCAGCTTCTCAATCATGCCCCTTTACAAACTTATATTTTTGGCGGTAAAGGAGTAGGCTCTCAGGGAGACGGCACTGCACAGTTAATCGCTCGCGATCGCCATAGTCGAGAACAGGCGATTGACCTGATTCGGCGAGACTTTCCCCAGATGAAATGTTATCGGCTCAATCTGCCAAAGACGGCTCACTGTCTCAATTAGGTTGAGTGTCTTTATCATCACAACATGGTAGCTATGGCTGAACTAAAATACAATCTTGTTTAATTCATTTACTATAAACAGCTATGCCCTTTCTATATTTGGCGATCGCCAACACTACTACAGAAACAAAGGGAGAAAACTCGATCATAGGGTTGAATCATTTAGCAGAGGAAGTTCTCCTGCAAACTGCTATATTTCTTAAAGTAATTATTGAAAGTATCGCCCTATTAATCTTAGCTTTGGCGATTATCAAAGCAGTACGTCAGTTGCTTTCTCACAAACGAAAAATGGATCGAGAAGAAAAACTATGCCATGTCAGATTAGATTTAGGCACAGCATTGGCATTATCTTTGGAATTTCTGCTAGCAGCAGACATCGCAGCTACTGCGGTGTCGCCAAGTTGGGATGCGGTGGGTAAGCTGGCAGCCATTTCAGCTATTAGAACATTTCTCAATTTCTTTTTAGAAAAAGAGGTTAGAGCATTGGCTAAAGAAAATATCAAAAAATCAAGTCGTACAACTGCGGAGAAAAGACGACTATAATCATATTTTATCTCGTTTCAATTTAAAGCTCGGCTTAATCGAACACAATGCTAAAAGAGACGCTCCAAACTAAGAACGTCTCTAACCACAAACAAGTTTCGATCTTTAGCGTTTGCTTAGTAAAGCTCTTCTTCTTGGTGAGTAGTAATCGTGCAGTCAGAACTAGGATATGCCACGCAAGTAAGAACATATCCAGCTTCGATTTGGTCATCATCTAGGAAAGACTGATCGGACTGATCTACAGTACCAGATTCTAGTTTGCCCGCACAGGTGGAGCAAGCACCAGCGCGACAAGAATAAGGTAAGTCTAAACCTTGTTCTTCAGCAACATCTAAAATGTACTCATCATCGGGTACTTCAATAGTTTGTTCGCCATCGGGCATTTTAAGAGTAACGTTATAACTAGCCATGTATTTCCTCTTTTATTAGGGTGATGTAGCAGTTCACGACCAATAGAAAAACGCAATTTATTCGTTTAGATCGAATAAGTTTTTCTTTCATGAACCGCTTCATTTTTGATACTAAGGGAAAAATAGTAATTATTTACGGCGCATTAGAAATGAGATGTGTAATCTATCTTAAAATAAGATTTACTTATACGTCTTCGGAGTTAAATATTTAGGTGGACAAATAGAGACAATAGGCTGAAACGCTTAAATAGCAAGATTTGTTGGAGAAAAAATAATTCTCAATTTTCCTGAAAAATAACTATTAATTATAGTTATATCTACGATTGATGATTTGTTCTTAGAGTAGAAAGAAAATTTGCATCTTTTTTTATATGATTATTAAAGCCGTTTCGCTTCTTAAAATTGGCATAGTAGGTACGGGATATGCTGCCAAAAAAAGAGCAGAAGCACTTCTATCAGAGCGACGCACTAAATTATTGGTTGCTACAGGCAATACTCCCGAAAAATTACAGGAGTTCTGCCAAGCTTTTAACTTGGAAGCTATAGATTCCTGGAGCAGGCTAGTTAATTTGCCTGAGTTAGATTTAATCTTTATTTGTACGATCAATCAAGACTGTGGTGCGATCGCTAAAGCAGCTATCTTAGCTGGAAAGCACGTAGTAGTAGAATATCCTTTGGCATTAGAAGCCAAAGTTGCAGCAGAGATTATCGAGCTGGCTGCAAGTAAGCAAAAGCTGCTCCACGTAGAACATATAGAAATTATTGGTGGCTTACATCAGGCAATTAAGCAATATTTACCTCAAATAGGAAAAGTTTTTTATGCTCGATATAGCACCATTAGTTCCCAGCATCCTGTAGAGCGCAGCTGGAAGTACCATCGGGCTATGTTTGGTTTTCCCTTAGCAGCAGCCCTGTCGCGGATTCACCGCTTGACCGATTTGTTTGGTGCTGTAGACAGCGTAACCTGTCATAATCGCTTTTGGGATGTAGCTGGTTCGGATTATTTTACTAGCTGTTTGTGTAATGCTCGATTGAATTTTAATTGTGGCGTTGTTGCCGAAGTTACCTATGGTAAAGGAGAGGTTTTTTGGCGCAGCGATCGCATCTTTGAAATTTACGGCGAACGGGGCAAAATTTTGTTTACAGGAGAGAAAGGAACTTTAATCTTAGGACAAGAGGAAACAGAAATTCCCATCGTTCCTCGTCGTGGTTTGTTTGCTCAAGATACCGCGATGGTTTTAGATTATCTGTTTGATCAACAACCTCTTTATATCCAACCTCAAGCTAGTTTATATGCTTTGCAAGTGGCAAATGCTGCTCGTGAATCTGCTAGTTTAAATCAAACTGTTTATCTTGAGCCTAGTTAAACCACTGAAACAAAGTAACCAAATAACTACAGTCAGCCAATGGATTATAACTGGCAGCCATAACGAACCAGTTTGCCAATAGGCTGTGGTACAAATAATTCCCAAACTGGTTGCCAAACCAAGAAAAACTGGATTGAAAAAAGTTGCTCTGCCTTGAGAGAAAAAAGTCAGGGCGTTGAGAGGATGATAGATGATAAATAGCAATAAACTGAATGTTGCCCAAGCTATGTAAGAATCGAGGGCAATCTTGTCGCTGGGATAGGGTAATAGTAAGGCTCGAAAAAATGTTTCTTCTAGGAAAGCTGGGGCAATTAGAGTGGTGGCTATAGTTTTAACGATCGTTCTTTTCTCTTGGCAAACATCCCAGTGTAAAAAGCCTGTCATCAAGCCAAAAGTCAGGGTAAATACAAGATATATGCAAATCGAAATAGATAAAATAATCCAGTTATAATGATTAGGTAAGGCGATCGCAAAGCTTGGTGTAAATCCCATTGCCTGACTCAAACGTTTTGTAAATATTAAGAAAATTGAATTCATTGTCATCAACAGTACTAATTATTATCTAAGCTACTTTTATTAGCTACTCTAGAATAGGCATCGACTGATGCGTTGACTTTTTTGTCAACAAATGAGAAAATAGAACAATTCTTGCCATAAAATTATTGTGGTAATTATTTACAGCTTTAGCTCGACCAACAGTCACGCTGTAACTATCGACTGACAGTTAGACGGAACAACCAGGCTGAATACAGGGTGCAAAATCGAAACTAATTTCTCAGCCATTTTTACAACCTATTTTTCACTCTATTAATTGAGGCATTCATGGCAACTCGCGCAAATACTTCTAACACTTCTAGTACTTCTAGTAATTCTGATAAAGATAAAGCCCTTAACTTAGTTTTAAAACAGATCGAGCGCAACTTTGGCAAAGGTGCAATTATGCGTTTGGGTGATGCTGCCCAAATGAAGGTAGAAACTATTCCCAGTGGTGCTTTGACTCTTGATGTCGCTTTGGGAGGTGGATTGCCAAAAGGTAGAATCATTGAAATTTATGGTCCAGAAAGTTCTGGTAAGACTACCTTAGCTCTACACGCGATCGCCGAAACTCAAAAAGCAGGGGGCGTAGCAGCATTTGTTGATGCCGAACATGCTCTAGATCCCACTTATTCTCAAGCGTTGGGAGTAGATATCGAAAACTTACTGGTAGCTCAACCAGACAACGGAGAATCGGGCTTAGAAATTGTCGATCAGCTAGTGCGATCGGCAGCAGTAGACTTGGTAGTAGTAGACTCCGTAGCTGCCCTAACCCCTCGTGCGGAAATTGAGGGAGAGATGGGCGACAACCAAGTAGGTTTACAAGCTCGCTTAATGAGTAAAGCCCTGAGGAAAATTGCGGGTAATATCGGTAAATCTGGGGCTACGGTAATTTTCCTCAACCAACTACGACAAAAAATTGGCATTAGCTATGGTAATCCTGAAGTAACCACAGGTGGTAATGCTCTCAAATTTTACTGCTCTGTTCGTCTAGATATTCGTCGCATCCAAACCCTAAAGAAAGGTAATGAGGGAATGTATGGTATCAGAGCTAAGGTAAAGGTTGCCAAAAACAAAGTAGCTCCACCTTTCCGTATTGCTGAATTCGATATTATCTTTGGTAAAGGAATTTCTAATATTGGCTGTTTATTAGATTTAGCCGAAGAAGCAGACATTGTAGTAAGAAAAGGTGCCTGGTATAGCTACAAAGGCGATAATATTGGTCAAGGAAGAGACAATACGATCAACTACCTATTAGAAAACCCAGAGATAGCAGCGGAAGTCGAAGCAAAAGTCAAGGCTAACCTTAAGGAAGAGGGCAATGGTGCAGCCTCTCCTGAAGCCTTCGCTCCAGGTATGGAAGAAGAATAGAATTGAAGTTGTCAGCAGTTAGCCCAATACAAACAATAGGCTAAAAAAGGGATAGGGCGATCGCTAAGCTAAAGATTGCCCTATCTTTTATTCTGCTTCATCCTTGCTTCGATCCCAACGAAACAAAAACACCATCAGAGCAACTACGCCAAGCTGAAGGAAAAAATTTGGCAAGTTAGTTGTTAGTTCCTGACCTGCTGCTAGTTTCGCCAAAAAGATAAATGCCCCAATCAAGCCAGATGCACCAAAAGTAATGTAGAAGAACTTTCTAAAACCTCTATAGGGGGCTTGTGCTTCTGCACGCAGACGAGCATATTTTTCGGGAGTAAGGTTGTTTTTTCTAGCTCTAGCTAATTCTTCAGGAGATAACTCTACCATTGCTTATATTTAATGATTAGATGGCGATGTTCACATCGCCTGTAAGATCTATCCTAACGGAAAAAGGAGAGGCAAACCTAACAGCTACCTCTCCTTGCAAATTATTAGTCGTTATAAAATCTATTCCACAACTATTTTTCCAACCATTCCCGCACCGCGATGAGGCTCGCAGTAGTAGGAATATTCACCAGATTCACTAAAAGTACTTTCGTAACCTTCACCAGGAGAAAATACTAGGTTCTTGTGAGACTTATCAGAAGCATTCTCAAATACTACGTTATGGGGAGACATTTTATTGTTAGTCCATTTAACTGTATCTCCTTCTTTGATAGTTACAGTTTCTGGTACAAACTTGAGCATTCCATTATCGCTACCCATTTTTACTTCTACAGTGTCAGCTGCTGCGGGATTAACGTTGAAAAAAAAGGTTGATACTACTAATACTAGTGCGGACAATAACAAACTTAATTTTTTAGCCATTTTTGTTGAACTCTCTCGCTCAGATATGATTTTTTCTAGTAAACGTTCCTAAAAACTAAGAAATTTGAACTTTTAGATTTAGCTTAAATATCGCTCGAAAATTTAGCGTTGTTCCAGTAGCTCAATTTCCCTTATATATATTACTACACAAGTTCGACGACTTGTAAAACTTTGACAGCGTGTCTTTCGACAATTGTATGGGGATAACCGACCATATATCTGACGGCGATCTACTTTATTTGATCGCGATTAAATATTCTGAGAGAGGAGACAACAGAAATTATGTCAACTAGATTATTATCCATTTGGTTAGTGTTTGTAACTGCGGTGATGTTAATGTTTGCCACTCCCGCTCTTGCAGGGGATGCTGAGAGCGGGGCTAAGATTTTTAGTGCTAACTGTGCTGCTTGTCATGCAGGTGGTAGAAACGTGATCGATGGGGCAAAAACTTTACAAAAAGATGCTTTAGAAAAATATGAAATGAACTCTATTGAGGCAATTACTTACCAGGTAGTTCATGGGAAGAATGCAATGCCTGCTTTTCAGGGTCGCCTCAGCGATGCTCAAATCGATGATGTGGCAACCTATGTACTTTCTCAGTCAGAAAAAGGTTGGTAAATAGTACACCATACTGTTGAGGCTCTTTAAAAAAACTTAAAATCTATTGATTTATTTTTACCTATATTCTCGATCGCTCTAACTACAGGTCGGGAATATTTTTATTTTGTGAAACAATACAATAAAGATTAAAAACAACTAAGCTGGAGCAAATAATATGGATCGGGGTAAAATTATCGCCGTCATTACGGGAGCAATTTCAATTTTAATTGCGATCGCCTACTTAGTAATAGTTCAACTCCTCGATTTTCGTGGCGAAATGATTCCTGCTCCTGTCGATGGGTTATCAGCGAACTTGAGCTATTTTCTTTACTCTTAACCAACCAGACTTACTGTTAGCACTAAGTAAAAATACAGCTTATTAGATCGAGTACGTATTTACACCATCAACCGATTTTGGTAGCCGAGCGATCTCTGGGTAAACACTATGGCATGACGGGAATAAACAAGTCTATCTTAGATAGGTTAATTTAGTTGCTGAACAATCCATGGTCAGGGATGCCGGTCATCAACAGATAAACCCAAAATTTTCCTTCATTGAAAGTTTAAATTTATCTCAGGGGAAACATAACGAAGGGAATTCTAGCTTCCAAAAGCAAAAAGCGATTGAAGACAAGATCCAAGCTTCGGCAATCGTAACTGCTTCTGACAAAGCTACTACCATCGATACCAACTGGTATGAATCAAATGATTCTTACAGCTTGAACTTAGCAGAAGTAATTCAATATTCCACGGCGGAAAACACGGTCGCTCGCTCTTTTAAACAACACAATTACTTAGGTAAGATGCTGTTTGCTCTATCCTGTAGTTACTGTTTATTTATTTTATGGTGGGTGTTTGGAGATCGAGCAAGCCAAGTATTAATTGGGCTGACAGGAAGAAAGCAAATTATTTTGTCCAAGTCTGATGTCGAATTTATTGATTATGTCGAGCGATCGCTCGAAAAAATAGATCGTCAGCTAGAAGCTAATAAATCTGAGGAAGATGACAGTGTTGTCTATGTTCCCGTATATACTCCTACCC
>JADEXJ010000136.1 GCA_015207195.1 Pleurocapsales cyanobacterium LEGE 10410 | reverse complement strand
CCACAATCATTAAGAACTAAAATAAGATTTAGCTTAATATCCCAAACTACTATGCTTTAACTTAACTGTTTCCTGTTGGTTATTCACTGTTTCAGGCAGCCTTCTCGCGCTGATTTTTGCTGGACTAATGAACATTGCCGACTCTGGTTGAGATATGGAAAGCTCTTGGTTATTACCTGCTTCTTGAGCAATTTGATACTTTAGTTTTTCATTGATTGCTATTAGCTGACGCTCTTGCAGCTGTAGATCTTCTAAATGTTGATATTCTTGACTCCAAAGCTTGGGAATTTGAACTGCGGATAGATAAAGACTAATACTTGCAGTCATAGAAGCGATCGCTAAACCAAAAGAACCCTTTTGCAGTATGGATAAAAGCTGCAAATTTTTGGGCAGAGTATTTGATGCTGCAAACTCATTGGCTTTGACAATCTTTTTTTGCCCAACCTGAGGTCGCCTAGTTGCTTCATGCAAATCGCCAACTTTTTGTTGCGGTGGTTGTGGCGGATAATATTTAGTAGAAAAATCAGGTTGGCGAAGAGCATTCATGTGATAATCTCCCTGTCTGGTTGGTGAGTCTTTGGGCGAATCTTAACTTATATTTGAAGAATTGATAAGAGGGACAAGAAAAAATTAATGATTGCTCTTAAAAAAACTCTAAGTTTGATTTAGTTGGTCACGATTTTCTCAATTGTCTAATGGCAAATTAAATTTTGAGACAATCTGTTTGACATAGGTTTCCGCTTGTTCAAGATTGTCTTGAAGTAAATAGAAGAAAAAGGGAATAGTTAAATCAACTCTAGATTTCTTTCAATTAAGATTAGTAAGCAAAAATTTGCCCCTAAGCCAAAGGAATATTGATCTTGAGCTTGAGAGCGGGATTGTTTTCCCAGCGATCGGCTACGTGAGCATAAATACAGGTAGTACGGGGATCGCTATGTCCCAATAGATCTTGTACCTGGCGTAGTTGCGCTCCAGAACGCAACGCTAATGTCCCAGCGGTATGACGCAGGCTATGAGCAGAAATAGTTCTACCAGGAGTATATTTTAACGAAGCCTGTTCTAAATATCGGTCAACAATTAACCTGATACCACGACGAGAAATTCTTTTCCCTCTAGCATTATTGCCTATAGCAATAAACAACGGTCTATTCGGCTTTAATACCTCTCCTGCGGTTTCTCTATGGTGTAGATAATCAACCAGCAGATTGGCAATATCGGGAGTGAGGGGAACAACTCGAATGCTTCTTTTACCTTCTACCCTGATCCCCAGGTTGTTACCCTGTCTTACCAAACTAGAAATATCGGCGCGGTGTAGTTCGATAGTGCGAGTACCTTCCAAAGCCATAATCGCCAACATAGCTCTGTCTCTGACTGTTTTCAGCGTACCATCATCGGGAATTGTTCCCAGAAGCGTTTCAACTTCTACCTGTTCTAAATAAGTGATTTTTTCTGCGGGATCGCGCTTTTCCCGTGGTGGTTTAACACCCGCAGCAGGATTAATTGATATTAAGCCCCTTTCTAGCGCAGCCTGATAAAAGCGACGAACCACCGCTAATTTTAGGGCAATAGTGGCTGGCTTATATTTTTTTTGTTGAATCATCCAATGACGATACTTTTTAATATCGTCTTTGATTACCGTTACTGGGTTTAACTGACGGCGATCGCACCAGGCAAGAAACTGCTGTAGCTGTCGAGTATAGGTTTTTAGGGTATCTGTAGAAGCATCCCCTGCGCTTACGTCTATATCTAAAAACTCAGCAAAGACTATTAATAGGTTATTGGTGGTAATCGTACTAATTTGTGGCGGATTAGTAGCAGCTAGCATCGTGGTTTTCAGCTTAATTTGGCACAATCATAGCACAAGGATTTTAGCTCCCAACTACGAGTATTGTCACTATACTTTTGAGCTTTATTAACCTTAATTTAACCGTAAGTTAGTGTTGGTCTAACTTTGCCACTCCAGTTCTTAGTTAGGATCGAATATAAAAGGCGGACAAAATTTATGAGTCAGAAGTCAGATAATAACAAAGATGCTTTTTTATACCCCAAAGGAAGCTATCGCGGTAACTTTTCGCCTAATAACTTAGTATTCAATGCCAATTTGCAGGAATTTGCCCAAAAAGTAGCATATATTTGTGGTTTGGAAACCAATGGCAAAATATCTTCCAAAGAAGCTTACGATCGCATTAAACAACTGTGGCATCAGTTAAAAGCTTCAAAACGAGAATTGTTAGAGGAAAACGACGAGGAGTAGATATCCCATAATTTTTATCTGATTTAATTATTTAAATTGTGGTAAACCCCATGGTTCGGGATCGAACTCCGTCAGAGAATTTAAGACCTGATCGGCTTCTTGAAACAGGCATCGATCAAACACTGGATCGGGAACTGCCACGACAGACATCCCCGCTGCGATCGCAGCTTTGATTCCTGCTACAGAGTCTTCAAACACTAAACACTGTTCGGGTGCAGCATTTAACTTTTTGGCTGCTAGTAAAAATATATCTGGCGCGGGTTTTCCTCGCTCAATTTCTGGGTCGTCACCGAGAGTAACTATTTCAAATACATCTAGCCACTGCTGATGATTGACGGTTTTCATCGCAAAATGATGGCGGGAAGAACTAGAGGCGATCGCTTGGGGAGTATTATAGTCAGATAAATGTTGAATTAGCTCTATTGTTCCTGGTAATACCTTTGCCGTTGGATATAGGGGATATAATATTTTGTTTCTTTCTACTAAATATTCTTCTGGAGTTAGAGGAAGCTCAAGCAGCCCAACCAAAATTCTTGCCGAATCTAAAGTTGGTCTACCGGCGATCGCCATTTTGACATCTTGATTAAAAGTTTTTCCGTAGCGTCGCGCAACCTCCTTATTTACTCGTTCATGAAGAGATTCTGTATCTAGCAGTAACCCATCCATATCATAAATAACGTGAGTAATCGACTTAAACATCAAGCTTTACCAGTAACAATCAATAGAACTTGAATATAGCTGAGTATGATTAACAAATTGGTAAGAGGCTGAGTAGGCTCAATTTAAACCCAAAGACCACGTTCTGCGCCGAAGGAAAAAGCTATGCTGTCTTGAACGATTTCCATAACTCTGGTTCGATCTTCTTGAGACATTTCTTTTTTCCAGCGATCGCGAGCGATTTTAGGATCGCGAAATACGGTAAAGTATGAATTGATTCCCACTTCTCCTCTTTTAATTCGTGAAGATGATGAATTGTTAGTACTTTCTTCAATAAAAGCAGCCGATTCTGGTGTCATGTCTAAGCCCAAATGCTGAAAAACTTTTGTTGAAGTTACCAAAGGTTGTTGAGTAAGCTGTTCGTAAATCACAACCAATCCTTTGGCGGAATTTTTACAGGCGCGTAATGCTCGCCCGACATCAATTAACCAGAGTAGTGCTTCTTGTTCGCAAACCTTTAATGAATTTAATCGGGGCTGATATTTTTTTGCCAGTGTTGGTTCGTGTTTTGCCAGAAGACTTCCTAGAACAGAACGTCTTGCGCTTGGCATTAACGAATTTTTCTGTCCTCTAATAATTGAAGATACTACGGCACAGGGATGACGAACTATATACACTATAGGAATACCACCCTGAATAATTAAACGTATCAATATATCGACCAGATCCACCTCTTTGAAAATTAGCATTGGTTGTTCTTTTGGTGTATAAAGACGTTTAAAAACATAAGCACCAAGAGAATTATTTCTAGACAGAGGCCAGGTGAACTTTCTCCCCGCTCTAATCGGGAATTTTTTGGCGAAAAATGGGGGTTTTTCGCATTCTGGATAGGCAGGAGACAAACAATGATATATCTGAGATAAATCTTTTGGCGAAAAGGTGTCAGAACGAATTAAATCGACTGCCTGACTAATTTCAGCCTGGGCGTTTTGTAATCTATGAAATGGCTCAAATCTATAAGAAATTTCTGGATGACTCGACACAATTGATCCTAGCCAGGTTGTTCCACTACGCCCAGTACCAAATATTGCTCCAAGCTGGCAGTTAATTCTGTTGTTAGTATTCATATTGTTTGATTTGTTACCCAAAATATCGTGATTTTTAATCAAAGCTTTAAAACAAAAATCTAACTGTAAAATGTAATGGGTCACACCAGCAGCTAACAACTTATAGAATTAACAAAAATGGGTAAAGATTATGAGAAGATTTCTTTGATCGAACAACTTAAAAGTGTAGATGTTTTCTCTGTTATCAAAGCAGTATTACTTCAATAAAGCGAACCTAAGTTTATTCTTCGAGGTATAGGTATAGTTCATTAATTGCTATCTTCTTGGTTTGTCCAGCCGAACATCCTATTTTTCACCTTTGACTTAAAGTTTTCGCAAGTTAACTCTACCCCTAACCAAGAGCCAACTATAGCCAGATCTTCATCAAATACTGATTGTAAAAACTGTAGTCGCTGAGGTTCTATTTGGGGTTTTTCTTTCATCTGCCATAAACTTCTAACCCAGTTTCGCCAGCTTTTGGGAATCAAATTCTGTCTTATTTCTTTTAGCCCTGGAGTTTCAACTATTAAATCTCTTAGTTGACTATCGCGAAGACGCTTTAGGGAAGCATTTTGAACGTCATTTTCTTCAATCCAAACTGGGTTTTTCTGATAATTAATAAAGTGGCAAATTCTCTCAAATTCCTCTTGTTTATAGTTGAGCAGTCTTTCAAAAAATACTGGTAAAATCTGCTCGCGACCAAATGTCTCTAAATATGGTTTGAGCTGCATACTATAGAGACTATATTCTACAAGCATCGGATATTGAGATATTGCCTGATTGATATCTCCAGAAACTGTTTTCTGACTCCATTCATGAATATATTGAGATACTAATCTATCAATAGGATGACGCATGATATAGATTAGCTTGATCTTGGGAAACTGTTGATAAATACGCTCAACTGTCTGAGGATAGGTAGGAAGTTTAGTATAGTGCGTGCTAGATTCGCCACAAATATCCCTTTCATTGGCAGCCTGAAACTGAGACAAGTACCAGTCCATTCCTTTAGAATACTGTTCGTCATTGCTAAAAAAATTTGGCTCTTTTAATTCGGTCATAAAAATGCCAGGCTGCATCGCCAACTGGTCATGTAGCGTACTAGTGGCACATTTCATCGCGCCAATAATCAAAAAATCTGGCTGATAATTCACGATACTTTTTTCCTAGATGATAGAAAGGGTTTCATGGGACTACGCCAATTCTGCCAAATGTCTTGTGCTTCTTGTTCGCAGGTATGGGGCTGTTTGCTTCTGATCAATTCGCGAACTAACGAGATACTTCTGCCAGCCAGCCAAAATGCGTTGGCTATAGCCAGACCTACCGAACCGTAGAACGTAGTAAAGTATCTAGTTCTTGAAGCATAGTAGTAAGGTTTGGGGCGTTTACGAGCAGCTAGTTCTGCTTTTACCGAACTACTACCACCGCGTAGATGGACGACTCTTGCCTGAGGCAAATGCAGAATTTGCCAACCAGCGTTAATTGCTTTTCGGCAGTAGTCAACATCATCAAAATACATAAAGTATCCTTCATCCATCAAGCCAATTTGTTCGACCACCTCATGCTTAATTAGTACGCAGGCGAAACTTGTCCACTGAGGTTTTATTGGTTTATCTGATACGGGTAAGGGTACATCATATTTTTTTAGCAATTTAGTTATTGGTCCAGTTCTGGCTGCTTTGATAAATTCGCTAACTGGAGAAAGATAGCGAAAACAGCTTATCTGAGGTGTCCCGTCAAGCCACTCTAGACGAGGACTAATCAAACCAGCCTCTGGATAAGTCGCCATGGCGTGAAGTAAAGATTTAATCGCTCCTGGACGCACAATTGTATCGCTGTTCAATAATAGATAGGCATCTGCTGTGACGGCTTTTATTCCTATATTGTTACCTGCCGAAAAACCGCCATTGATTAGAGATGGGATAACTCTGACAAAATCACTCCATTGATTTGCTGCGATCGCCCGTTCTATTTGTTCGATTGAATCATCGCCAGAGGCATTGTCTACTACCACCACAAAATCTTGACCTACTTCAACTTCATTTTTGAGTGAAGCCAAACAATCAATAACTAATTTTGGTGTGCGGTAGTTAATAATTACTATATTGAGACGCATTGTAATTGAATTTTAGAAGTAGAAATATTATCTTTTGGTTTGATAGTATAAAAATCTCAACTTATTTAATACATTTAAATATTACGTCATCCCAAACTCCGAATTGCTCTCTATCTTTAGAATCTAACTTGACTGCATGACGCTCTTGAGTAACCTTGAAACCTGGAGATTCTAATCTTTGTAGGAAATCTGTTCCGTATAATCTAACATGATCGGATTGCCCAAATCTTTTCTTTCTTTCTTGAGGATTTGCACTTGGGTCTTCATCGGTTAGCTTACTAGAATTATAAGGAACCTGAATATAGGCGACTCCATTATGCTTTAATACTCGAAACAATTCGCCGATCGCTTTATTATCATCATCAATATGTTCGAGAACGTGACTACAAATTACCACATCAAAACTTTCACTATCAAAACTGATATCAGTAATGTCTATTTTCAAGTCAGCTTCAGGAGCAGATAAATCGGCAGTTATATATTTGAGATTGTCCATTTTCTTTAATCGATTCTGCCAACATTTTTCTGGAGCAAAATGAAGTATAGTGTGTGATGTTGTAAACAATGAACTATTTTGTTGAAGATATAAATATAGAAGACGATGGCGGGCTGCACTTCCACATTGAGGACAAGAACCCAAATCTCGCTCGCCAATCCAATTGCTAAAACTCTGGTTACATAATGGACAGGTTACATTCTTTCCTCGATACAATATTGATAATGCTGTACTTTTTATGTTTCGGTAAACTGGCGAAATAAATGATATGTATTTATACGGCGTTTTCATCAGTATCGACGAATTAGGTTAATAAATATCTGCTAGCTACCAAATAGCTATGTTGTGGACGATTTATCAACTACTTCACAAATGCTTGTACTCTACCAGAGTTCTGCGTCGTCCCAGAAGCTGGTTAACATAAAACTGGATCTGTCCTTGGGCTTGAGGAAATTTGATTAAGATGCAGTTTATCCCATAGGGGATGGCATCTCTCGTCTTAAAACCTCTGGTTCGCAAATAGCGATATATTTTATAGATCATTAAAGGATAGCCGAATAATAATATTAGACTCCAGCCCTTACTCAACCAAAGCGAGCCAAAAACAATTAGGGGAATAATTAAGCCCCAGAGCAAAATACTTCTAGTCTCTTTGACTCGATGACGTTCGGGACTACTACCATGCAACCAGGCACCTTCAGCATAAGCATGACCAGACCTTAAAGATCGTTGCCACCACTGACTAAAGCGAGTCATTTGTGCATCGTGTAGGGTCATTTCTGCATCAAGGCGAAGAATTTTCCATCCTTCACGTCGCAGTCTGAGGCATAATTCTGATTCTTCTCCTGCAATCAAAGTACGATTAAATCCCTGAACTTGCTCAAAAGCCTCAACTCGCATCATCGCATCACCGCCACAGGCTTTAGCTTCACCAACGGGTGTATTCCATTCAATATCGCACAGTAAGTTATATATGGAGTGGTTAGGAAATCTTTCTCGACGACGACCACAAACCACAGCCAGATTTAAATTTCTCGAAATTTCTTGATAAGCTTGTTCTAGCCATCCTGATACAACTTCACAATCACCATCGACAAACTGAACGAACTTGATTTGAGGATTGACTTGTGTAAGTTTGGCAAATCCTTCGTTTCTGGCACGAGCAGCAGTAAAGGGGATTGACAAATCTAGTTCTACAACCCAAATCCCCAGAGATTTTGCCATAGCTACGCTGTCGTCAGTAGAACCAGAATCGACATAGACAATATTATTGTTGTCTACCTGCTCGACTACAGAAAATAAACAGCGTCGAAGGCGATCGCCCTCATTACGAGCGATAATTACTATTCCCAAATCCTGCAAAACTAAACTCCAAAAGAGACTTCAAAAAAATCTACCTCAACAACCTTTAAAATATTCAAACTTTTCAATTTCTGATTGCAGTTATAGATGAACTTTCGCGATCGCTAGTTCGATTAGAAGTGTTTGAAGATGCAGGAATAACTTCCAATCTTTTTCCCAACTTCAATCGCTCCATTTGCCAGGCGTGCAAAGATTTGCGGAAAGCAAGATCGTCATATCGACGCATTGAAGCAAAAAAAGCTTGATAATAACCGACAAAGATAAACAAGCCACCCCAGATAAATGGTCGTTCCATCATGCGATAAACAGTAATTGCCAACAGAAATAGCGGATGGGTTCCCATAAAGTATTGACCTTTGCCCCATCTCAGTCTTCCTTGGATGATTCCTTTTTCTGAAGACCCCATCAATCGTTTGTGAATAAAATTCAGGTCGGGATGTCGGATACTTCTAGTTCTCCATCCTTCCATTCTGGCGCGATGAAAGGCAATACCATCCCAATGAACCTCTCTAACAAAACCGCCAATGTCATCAAAACATTTTCGACGGTAAAAATTGATTTGCCCACAAACCATTTCGTCATTGGTGCGTTCTTCAATTAACTTACCTTTTTCTTCGATAAAAGGTTTGCCACTAGCAGCCCCTAAATAAGGGTCTTGCTCAAAGAAGGATAACAGTGTTGCAAAATATTTGGGATTCAGTTGAAGATCTGCGTCCATTTTACAAACATAATCATAGTCTTCACTTTGAATACGCTCGTATCCGTAATAGAAAGCTTCAATCACCCCAGGACCTACTGCTCTAAAACCTCGATCTATTTTCTTAATAACTCGAATCCAGTCGTATAATTGGGCAGCTTCGCTGGCTATGGTAAAGGTTTCGTCTGATGAACCATCATCAACAATTATCCACTCAATAGGTTTTATGGTTTGGCTAATCATGGAGTTGATAATCTCCATAATAAACTTACCTTCGTTTCTTACTGGAGAAATAATGACCATACGGTGTTTTGGCAAATTCATAGCTTTAAGGTTATTTAACTGTTTAACATTGATGAATAAAATTGTTGATTAGAAAGGTCAAGACAGGGACAATCTAAAGCATCTAACCATTGAAAACCGACAGTAACCTATCAACATTGCTCTGCAATTCAAATTCTTCGACAACTCTATTTCTTGCTGCTTGAGTTAGATCAGAAATAGGTTCAGACCAACCCAAAAGTTTTTCTATGGCACTGGCTAAAGATTCGGGGGAATTAGGCTCTGCCAAAAATCCAGATTGCTCATCTTCGATCAGTTCGGGAATGCCAGAGATCCTAGTAGATATTACAGGCACGCCTATAGTCATAGCTTCCATCAACACTACAGGGATGCCATCTCGATCTCCTTGACTATCTTTCTTGCAGGCTAAGACAAAAATATCAAGATTTTCTAACCAGGAATAGACGCGATCGTTAGGAATAGCTCCTTTAAATTCAATCTTGTCTCTTATTTGGTGAGTTACGGCAAGCTCTTGTAAATAGTCGTTTAAATGACCTTCACCGCCAATTTCAAGCCGAAAATCAACTCCTTTATGATGTAGCTTACTAAGAGCCAAAACCAAATCGTCCATGCCTTTTTTCTCAATCAGCCTTCCTAAAGAACCAATTGTAGGCGGTTTTTTCAAAGTACGCCTAGGCATAAAGTCGTGTTTGTTAATATCTATTCCACATCTAACTATTTTTAATTTGTCGGTGTCCACTCCTTGTTGTGCCAGAAATTCGTAGTTGTATTGGGAAATTGTTACAGCGGTTTTTGCCCGTTCCACTTTGTCTTTCAAGAGCAACTTGTTTTCAAACAGATCGTTAGCATGGGAGGTAAAACTAAAAGGGATTCCCGTTAGTGAAGAGGCATACATTCCGATTTGCGTTGGTACACTGGCAAAATGAATGTGTAGATATTGACAACTATTTTTCTCTAAAATTTGAGCGACAAGACCAGCGTAGAAAAACTGATAGAGTAATTTCCAAGATTTCAATTTGCCAAATCCCGAACTGAAAATATCGTCAAAGACTGTTGACAAAGTGGTAATGTAACTGTTTGGCTTGTTTAACAACAGCAAAATACTGTTGATTAACGCAGATAGTAAGCTTTGCTGATATAGATATATGGTATTATTTGATAATTCTTTGACTTTTGAATCCTGAACTATTACTTTTGGTCGATGAACCGAGAGCGGAATAATTTCGATTCCTTTGTCTTGTAGAGTAATTATCTCTTTATAGACAAATGTTCCAGAAATAGATGGTATTTCAGGGGCAAGATAGGCAATACATTTAATCATAAATCTGAATACCATAAAATCAGCGAAGTTTTTAGCTGCTAGTTACACCAGATAACAAACGCTATCTAAATTTACTATCAACCTAGTCAATATTTATTTCTTTTAGTTAATTGCTTTACTAATACTGTAGGATTAAATACATCTCGTTATTATTTCTCGAACAAATAAAAGTGCAGTTTTTAAGAAATATCATATCTCAAAATAATCAAAAAACAAGAGCTATTCTAGCTGGATAAATATTCGCCTGAAATACGACAAAACCTGAGGTTTAACTGGCAGTGTCTAAAAAATGCTTAGGGAAATTGATTTTTGCTTGATTGTTTTTACCTGATTAATTAACTGCTAAGTTGTTCATGGTACTTTAACACACCGTCTTATTTTAGTATTAATGAACTCGTTTATAACACATAAACCATCTTATTTCATCTCAAAACTATAGAGTTTTAAAGCAATAGTCATAGATTACTTCACCTTTCTAAAAGAATTCTCCCATCCCAAAGAGTTAGCTGAATTCAACAACTTGTACCGCGACATCTGCCAAGCCATAACCCTTAGGGGTTTACCTTCGGATTGGGATTAGCTCTGCGCCACGGTGACCCTTGAGGGACGAAGTTGGACTTGTGAGCAGCCGTACCTTTTGACTATTGTTTGTATTACAAAAAAGTTACTCAGAATCAAATTATTCAATTGCCAATTAAAAGCGTTGCTCACAATTCTAGATTTATGTAATTTTTATGAAATAGAATAATGTCAAAGCTGATAGTTACAAATTCAGAAATAAAGTTATTTCTTAGAAAAGATTATGTTGTTTATGAATTAAAAAATGTTCGCCCTGTAACAAATTTTCAACAGATAGAATATTGTAGCCATCAACTACTAGTCACATCAAGATCACTATCTCCCCAACTAAAAAAAATCACACTATTGATAGATGATCGTTAAGTTTATTTAAACCAAATTTTAAGCTCAGCATTTTAAAATTTGTTAAACGTTACATTAACGAAGATCGAACCTATAATTTGATGGTGCATAATACATAAAATTTACAATCTTATTGCCTAAAAGACTTGCAAATATAGCAAAATTATTCGGAGATTGCATCTATCGATGATTTATTGACAAAAATAATAATATTGTATTTCTATCAACTTAATTCCTTAGCTAAGAGAAAGCTACGCTAAATAGGTGGGTAATTAAATAGAAGATAATTGAGCAGCTTGGGTAGATAGGGAAGAAACAAGATGTTTGGATGTTATAAATCGTTGTGCCTATCTACTCAATACATTTATTTTTAAGAGCTAGCAACTTTCTGGAAATAAGAACATAATTCTCAAATTTTTCATCATACTCTAATTAAGCAAAACCAAGAAATCAATCGGCAAACAGATAAAAACTTGTGCTGATCTTGGTCTAATGATTCTGATAACAACGGTATCAGGCTGAGTGCAATAAGGTAGAATCTTATAATTGCCTTCGGGAGGCGAGTCGCTCCAATGATAGAGTGGCTTGGTTTGACCTTATAATTTCTGCGGTTATCTACAATACGAATTAAAGCAATATGGCACGTAGCTCATTACAGTTAAATAGTGAATGGATATCACAAGTAGAAGAATCCTTAGCCACCAAGCAATTAACCCAACGCTCCATCGCCGAACGCCTAGAGATATCTCGCGCTTCGGTTTCTAAGTTTATTAACTGTAAGCCTATTGCTTTAAATACTTTTATTCGCCTTTGCCAAGAATTAAATATTGATTGGCAGGTTGCTTCTCAACCAGAGAGAGAATGGAATGACGAACTGGCAAGCTTTAAGTTTAAACATGACGATTTTAAGGCAAATCCAGGCGGACAAATACCCCCACAAGAAGTCGTAGGTAGAGAAGAGCTAATTAATACCTTGTGGGAAAGATTGAGGCAACAGAGCCTGATTTTTAGCGGTGAGAGGAGAATTGGCAAAAGTAGTATCTTAAAAAAGATGACAGCAGAAGCACCTCAGGATATGCTGCCGATCTATCGCGATCTAGAAGGAATCAGAACTCCGATTGAATTTGTCGAAGCAGTCTGGCAGGATACGGAAACCTATCTTAGGGAAGTTGGTCGAGCCAGAAGAGTCAGGGAATTTCTCGGTCAATTAATCGATCGCCATTTTGAAGGTTATCAGTTTCCTGAAATTGCAGCTTCGCACTGGAAAACATTATTAACCAAGACCATTGAAGATCTAATTACTCTACAAGACAAGCAGGTGGTACTTATTTGGGATGAAATGCCTCATATGTTAGGCAACTTTAGTGATGAGACGGCGATGGAGGTTTTAGATACTTTGCGATCGCTCCGTCAAACTTATCCCGATGTACGCATGATCTTTTCTGGTTCAATCGGCTTACATCACATTGTTAAAAATTTGCAGAAGGCTGGCTACAGCAACGATCCCACCAATGATATGTATCCTATAGATGGTCAACCACTAGATTTAGCAGCTGCAACCGAGTTGACGATTAATCTTTTAGAAGGAGAAGAAGTTCCCGTTTTTAATCTTCAAAAGACTGCCGAAGATCTTGCCTTAGCGGTAGACTGTATTCCCTTTTATATTCATCACTTAGTTAATCAGTTCAAAGATGCAGCTAACGAGATTACTCAAGAACAGATCGTCGATACAGTACATGAATGCCTGCGCGATCCCCTAAACCTGTGGAAGATGGATCACTATCGCGAACGAATCGACAATTATTATCATGAGGAGCAAAAGCCTTATGCCTTAGAGATTCTCGATATTTTATCGATTAATCCCCCCACCTCCTTTACTAGACTCTGGCAATATTTGAAAACCGAACCAGAGACTAAAGATAAAGAAATGGCGAGAACGGTTTTGAGATTATTGATGAAAGATTATTACCTAATACAGGAAGACAATCTTTCGGGTAGCCTGTATACCTTCCGTTATCAGCTAGTACAGAGGTATTGGCGACTTTCTAGAGGATTATAATTATTGGCGTTGCATTATGATGGGATAGTAAAAGAAAAGTAATAAGTAATAAGTAATTTTTGCTATAATTCGAGCGACAAACAAGTGACTTAGGTTCACAGCAAAATCAACCCTTGCCTCAAGCCAAAGGTTACCGCTTCAGTACGGCTAGAAACGTCGAGTTTCGATAGAATCGAACTGATGTGAAATTTGACCGTATGCTTGGAAATTTGAAGCTGAAGAGCGATCGCCTTATTATCTAGACCATTGGCTAACAACTGTAAGACTTCTTTTTCTCTGGACGTTAAGGGGATTTCTGAAGTCGTTGCAGGGGTAATTGCTGAATTTTCTGCAAACAATGCCAGATCGGGATGAATTACAATTAAACCGAGCATTACTGCGTTGATAGTAGCAATCAGTTCGTCAACTGCAATTAGCCTGGGTAAGAAGGCTTTGAATCCCAAACTAAGATATTCGCTCATCTCCCCATCGCTAAGGGAATCCTGTAGTAAAATTATGGGTAGCTCTAAGTCGGCTGGTAGTCGTGCTGGATCGACCCACCAATCTTCATCAGCAGATTGTTCTAATAACAACAAATCTGGTTGAAATTCCATTGCAGACATCAAGTCTGTTTGGCTAAAAGAACTATTAACTACCCGTAGGTTTTCTTGCCGATTGAGAGTGCTGACCAATCCAGCCAGCACTAGAGAATTTGAGCCATAGACGACAATCTCGATCATTGAAGTGGTTCGACAAAATCTTGAATTTGTTGGGTAGGTATTGCCAAGGCTAAACCGTTATAAATAGCCGTATTAATCCCGATTACTTTACCTCCAGCATCGGCTAAAATTCCGCCAGAATTACCAGGCGCGAGGCGAAGATCAGCAATAATGACGGCAGAAGCCCGATCGCCTTGCCAGTATGTAGTATGAACGATCCCCTGAGTTAAAGTATTTTTAAAACCCCAGGGGCTACCCATCGCCAAGACTATTTCACCTGGGCGTGCTGGTGTCTGTCTAATTGCAGCAGAAGGTAATTTTGGTGCTGGGATCTTGATTGCTGCTAAATCTCTGCGCTCGTCACGGGCAATCAGCGAACCTACAACTGTAGTTTTATTGGCTAGTTTGACATTTACCTTTGAACCACGGACTACATGAGCGTTGGTGACAATCAAACCATCAGACCAAATAAATCCTGAACCTCCACCACCATCGTTGGCGATTTCTACAGTCAGGCTGGTTAGTTGTCGAGCAATTTCTACTAATTCGGTATCTAGCTGGTTAATCATGGCTGTCGATTTTCACTATCGCCAATGGTCAAAGAAATATGTTGCAGCTTACCTCCTCGGATCGTCTCAATGGCGATCGCCTTGCCCACATTCTGAGGTTCGAGAACAGCCTGAAGATCTCGCAGCTTGGCGACTGGGGTAGCGTCAATTTTAGTTAAAATATCTCCTAATAAAATGCCAGCTTCTGCTGCGGGGGATTGGGGTTCGACGTTAACTACCATCAATCCCTGTTGTGTTGCCAAAGAAAATTCGGCTACTAAAGAATCGGGCAAAGCTACAGGCTGCATTGCCAAACCGAGATAGCCACGACGCAGGTGTCCCTGTTCTAGTAACTGAGTAACCACGCGGTTGACGGTAACAGCAGGAATTGTCAGAACGCTGCGCCGAGGTCCTGTGGTATTAAACCCTACTACTCGCCCCTCACTATTAACCAAGGCACTTCCGCCACTTCCAGGATAAAAATTTAAATCCAAACGGACAAAGCGATCGATATAGCCTCCAAGAGTACTGCGCCAGGGATCGCCTACGGTGCTTACTATTCCCTGGCTGGCAAATAATCCTCTGGCTGGATCTCGACCTACAGCGATCGCCAGCTGACCAACTTTTAGTTCGCAGTTGCTGTCTATCGGGGCAATAGGTAGTTCTAAGTTTGATTTAAACACCGCTACGTCCGTACTGCGATCGCTTCCCAGCAAAGTGACTGGTGTAGTTTCTCCGTTTGGTAGAGTAACTGTAACCTCACCCCCTCGGATGTTTTCCGCCGAAGTAACAATTATTCCTTCACGCCAATAGATACCACTACAGAAAAAACGCCGTCCATTGAGGGCAACAATAGATTTGCCTACCCGTTCGACTAGATCTGCTAAGTTTTGCGAAAAAGCCGTTAAAAAATTGCTGTGAAATTCAGATTCTGATGTTGATGACATTTGCTGTTGTTGTGAACTATGGCTTTATCGTGCTTGAATTCACCACAAAATGACATCGGTTATTTGGGTAGATCTTGACCTAGCCAGATGGGTAGTATGGCAACGCCTTTTGGTTTGGAGTTGGAAATTTTAATTTTCCGCTGCCAAAAAATACCAGTATTTTTACATCGATTCGTTATTTTGACTTTTGGTGTTAATCGAGAAAAAATGAATTCTGACTTTACAAATCAAGTTGTCACTCTAATCAATGTCGAACGAACAGAAGCCGATTTAGATCCCCTGCAAATAGATAGTCAATTATCACAAGCTGCTAGAGTACACAGCGAGAGTATGGCAGAGCGTGATTTCTTTAGTCATTCTGGAGTTGATGATTCTTCCCCTTTTGATCGCATTCAAGATACGGGCTATCAATATTCAACTGCTGCCGAAAATATTGCTGCGGGATATCAAACCCCAGAAACCGTTGTAGAAGCATGGATGGGCAGTGCAGGACATCGTGCTAATATTCTTAACTCTGACTTTACTGAAATTGGTGTCGGTTATGAATATTTAGCCAATGATACTGGTTCGGTCAACTACAATAGTTACTGGACTACTACCTTTGGAACTCCAATGTAATCGAGCTTATAATTTATTACCGCATTCGGGACAGAACTTATTAGCTGTGGGGTTTGTCGTACCACAGCTAGTGCAGTTAACAAACTCGGCAGACGATCGCTCTTTTTTGGGCAAGCCCAACATATGAGCATTACTTTTACCTGGGGCAATCATCGGGTAGCAGTTTTCGTTTTTAGTGACGCGCACGTCCATTAATACTGGACCATTGTGAGCTAACATTTCAGCCACCGCAGAGGCTAGTTCAGCGCGATCGCGAACAATCATGCCTTTGATCCCGTAAGCCTCGGCTAGCATGACAAAATCTGGCGCGCCTATTTCCATATTAGAAGAGGAATATCTCTCACCAAAGAAGTTTTGTTGCCACTGACGCACCATGCCCTGCCAACCATTGTTAATGATTACGGTCTTAACATTAATGTCAAACTGCGCCAAAGTCCCCAACTCTTGAGGATTCATTTGAAAACTGGCATCACCACTAATACAAATAGTTTCTTCATCGGGCATCGCTCTTTCTCTTATACGCATCTTACTCT
>JADEXJ010000135.1 GCA_015207195.1 Pleurocapsales cyanobacterium LEGE 10410 | reverse complement strand
CGATAAGGCACTGAGCTTGCTTTCTGTAATTCCCCTAATGTTTCTTCTTCCAAGCAACTTAGTTTTACTCTTAGTGGTGCAGGCATTTTTTACTCATTTTTCAGCTTTTCTATCTTATATTTAATTGTAACCGTCTACTTATTTAGTTATATCATCTATTTTTCTAGTCGCAAACAACAATAGTGCTTTAAGTGTCATCCACCTTGAGAGTTAACAATTTAAGCTCTGCGGGTGTTCTACAACTAATGACTAAATATCTAAAGATTTCAATTACTGTAGTAAATGCCGTTTGATGACCACGGAATGCAACGGGGCGCGTTTAAAGTTTACCCGTAGGTAAGTCCGCGTGTTCCAGAAAACCTCGGAACGGGCGATTAGCGAACCCATAGGATACCGTGACCCATATCGCTATGAGCTGTACGCTACGGTAGCAGCGAAGTCAAGTCAAGCTTTGCTTGGTGCGCTTTTGGCTTTGAAAAAACTATTGTTGGCGAATTAGAAGTGAAATAGTGTTTAATCATCACACATTCAGCAACGCCTATTGTTTGATTATCTCTCTAAATGCCAAAGCAGACCTTTTGAAAGCTAAACCAGACATCCCAAGAAAACTCTTATAAAGATTGTCGTGACGCTAGTTTTTCGGCGATCGCCTGAGTCTCTTGTAACAGTTGTTGTCGGCTGTCGGTCATTCTGGTATTACCAAGGCTAGGAACTAAATTACGGGCTTGAAGTGCCATGTGTAGCTGTAGTTGCGCCACGTATTCGCTAATATCTTCACGAAATAATTCTTGGTTAGCAGATTGAGTATCCAAAACCTTAAACTCCTGTAATTTTTAATGACGATTGGTGAGACCGTTAACCAAAACTAACATGAGGCAAGGTTATTTTGTATAACTTTTGACCAATTTAAAACATTTTGCAATATTTGACTTGCCAGGGAAGAAATTAATCGTAATTGAGGTTAGGCTGCATAGACCACAAACGAGCAAAATTTCTCCTAAACAATAAAAATCCCCCAAATAAACTTTTTCCAGCCCGATCAGATTATAGATGTACCATCTCAATAATTCATCTGATTTGCTTGTCTAATCAGCATAATAGAGAAATAAGACAGATCAAGCTGGGGGTGGTTTCTCAGATCGCTATATATTTTTTGTTCGGGAAAAGTAGCCTTCTCAACTATCCAGCTGGAATTTAGTAAGTCTCGTTGTTTGAGAATCTGCCAAACTTGCTGATATACGGAATTGACTTTGAGTAATACTACGACCTCTGCCCAATCTAGTGCTGCTGATAATTCCTCTACGGTATGTAGGGCGGGAAGGATTGCCAGGCGTTGATGATTGACTGTTAGGGGAATGCCCAACACAGAGGCGATCGCCATGGGAGAGCAAACTCCAGGTACGGTTTCAATTTTAATCTGGGGATATAATCGCTGCAAAGTTTGAGCCAGATAGGTAAACGTCCCATAAAAACTCAAATCTCCCAGACAGGCAAAAGTAATATCTATTCCTTGTTGTAAATAATATCCAACTTTTCGTGCAGCAACGTCCCAAGCCTCGTGCAATTTTTGGGAGTCTTGAACGTAGGGAAAATTTAAGGGTAAAGTCTGTTGATGAGGTTGCAACCAGTCAGCAATAATACTTTGTGCTATTCCCGCGCGATCGTCGATACCAGAGGGAAAAGCCACGATCTGACTATTTTGTAAGATTCGCAATCCTTTGACCGTAATCAGTTCAGGATCACCCGTACCGACACTAATGCCATATAGTGTTCCGCTCACTCTTTATATTTATTTATTTGTAAAGATCAACTGCTAACATAACGCGAATCCAGCAGTTTTTGCTTGTCATTAGATAAATGTCTAGCTGTGCTTAACTAGATATTTTTACTTATATCTTTAGAGTTGTCGTTTCCACTGCAAAATGTCAAACCAGCTTGCTGTATCGATTCATCAGCCATGGTTGGCGATCGCCTTAAAAATTTCCAGCTACTTACTATTTGCTTTTGGCACTTATCAGTTTATGATGTTTACATAGAATAAAGTCAATCAATAAAACAAATATAATAGGCTAAGCTCTATAAAATTTTGATAAAGTTAAAGGCTTCGTTAATCTAATGGCACACTGCATTTTATTTCTTCTAGGACTAATAACACTATGGACTGGTATCCGAACGGCTGATGAAGTTCATCGATTAGCTTTAGCTTCGGCTGCGGTTTTTCCTCTGGGCTGGGGGTATTTTTCCAGTCCATTGTTGTTTCAATGCCTCAGCGGAATTTTAATTATAGGTGTTTATCAGATTTACATTTCTTACAGTTGAGTCATCTCTATACTAGGTTCGTTTAACATAGTTTTTCTTCTTTTGTCAATGTTAGAAGCTAAAAACATAGTAAAATTTTTTCAATATGAAACTTCAAAATTTTTAAATGTCAATAACTAATAGAATTCATTTTAGGAACGTCAAAGGCGATATCTTCGGTGGGATAACTGCTGCGGTTATCGCCTTACCAATGGCTCTGACTTTCGGGGTTGCTTCAGGAGCTGGTGCTTCGGCAGGTCTTTGGGGCGCAATTTTAGTCGGCTTCTTTGCTGCCCTGTTTGGGGGAACTCCCACCTTAATCTCCGAACCTACAGGTCCGATGACCGTAGTAATGACAGCAGTAATTGCTAGTCTTACCGCAGCCAATCCCGAACAAGGTTTGGCAATGGCATTTACCGTAGTCATGCTGGCGGGAGTTTTTCAAATTATTTTTGGATTATTGAAACTGGGCAGATACGTTACCATGATGCCCTATACGGTAATCTCTGGCTTTATGTCGGGGATTGGGGTAATTCTGATTATTTTGCAGATAGCACCATTTTTAGGACAGGCTAGTCCCAAAGGGGGAGTAGTCGGTACGGTACAAAATATACCAACTTTGATGGGCAATATTAATCCTATTGAAACCTTGCTTGCAGTTATAACTGTAGCAATTCTTTTTTTATATCCTGCAAAGTTAAAGAAATTTTTACCACCTCAGCTGCTGGCGTTAATCGTAGGAACTTTAATTGCGGTCTTGTTCTTGGGTAATGCAGATATTCGTCAAATTGGTGCGATTTCCGTTGGCTTACCGAGTTTACAGCTGCCTATTTTTAGTGCTGCTCAACTGCAAACCATGTTGTTAGATGCTTTGGTTTTGGCAATGCTCGGCTGTATTGATGCTTTACTAACATCCTTGGTAGCAGACAGTTTGACTCGTAGCGAACACGACTCCAACAAAGAATTGATCGGTCAGGGTTTGGGTAACTTAGCCTCTGGTTTGTTTGGTGGTATTGCTGGTGCTGGTGCGACTATGGGTACGGTAGTTAATATTCAAACTGGTGCCAGAACTGCGCTCTCTGGTTTAACTCGCGCCCTAGTCCTGCTTGTAGTAGTTTTGGGATTGAGTCAGTACCTGTCAGTTATTCCTCTAGCAGTGTTGGCAGGTATTGCCCTGAAGGTAGGTATTGACATTGTTGATTGGGGTTTCCTCAAACGCGCTCATAAAATCTCGCCCAAAGCAGCCTCCATTATGTATGGAGTAATTATTCTGACGGTGTTTGTCGATTTGATTGTGGCTGTGGGTGTTGGGGTATTTGTAGCTAACGTGCTAACTATCGAACGTCTTTCCAACCATCGTGCCGATCAGGTTAAAGCCGTTACTTACGATGATGAAGAAATCGAGTTGAGACAAGAAGAAAAAGAATTGTTGGAAAGAGCCAATGGTCGCGTACTTTTATTCTATCTCAGCGGTCCAATGATCTTCGGCGTAGCCAAAGCAATCTCTCGCGAACACAATTTGATTAACAGTTATCAGGCATTAGTTCTAGATCTTTCGGAAGTACCGATTTTAGGAGTTACATCTTCCTTAGCCTTGGAAAATGCCATTGAAGAAGCTTTGGACAAAGGTCGTCAGGTTTATATCGTTGGAGTGAGGGGACAGGCTGAAAAACGCTTGAGAAAAATGGGTGTAATCGGACGAATTCCTCAAGAAAACCTGTTTAGCGATCGCACTAGAGCCTTGAAACAAGCGGTCAACTACGTTGAAGGACATTCGGTCGATCTTAGTAGAGACTCAATTCCGCCTCAGGCAATTGGATAATAGGAGTTGGGAGTTTCGCGCTGATAGTTACCTATCTATCGTTCAGTTTCTAGGATAGATAACTAACAAACCGACAAATTTAAGTTCAATTTTTAATAAATACCAAAAAATAATTATGATCCATCTAGCATCAATCTTTCAGGGAGGGTTAGCCCCCGACATTGTAGACTCTAGCTTATTAGCAACTGCCCCTAGTTCGGAGAACGCATCAATGGTTTTGGCAGGGGTCTTACTCAGTCTGGTCTTTATCTATCTCGCTAGTAAGCTAGGGGGTGAACTTTCTCGGTTAGTCGATCTACCCCCAGTATTAGGTGAACTAGTTGCAGGGGTTGTGGTTGGAGTTTCCGCATTGCACCTATTAGTCTTCCCCGAAACGGGTGCAGTAGCTGGTGATTCGGTAGTGATGACTATCCTACAAAAGATTGCTGGCTTAAATCCTGAGAGCATTCAGGAAGTATTTACCGCTCAAAGCGAAGTAATCTCTGTTCTAGCTGAAATAGGTGTAATTATCCTGCTGTTTGAAATTGGTCTAGAGTCGGACTTAAGAGAGTTACAAAAAGTCGGCTCTAGAGCAGCAGTTGTAGCGGTTGTCGGTGTTGTTGCCCCCTTTGTCGCTGGTACGGTAGGTTTAGTCTTAGTCTTTGGGATGCCTACGATTCCTGCGGTGTTTGCTGGTGCAGCCTTAACAGCCACTAGTATTGGAATTACCTCCAAGGTGCTATCGGAATTGGGACAGCTTAAATCTACAGAAGGTCAGATTATCGTAGGTGCAGCGGTAATCGATGACGTTCTCGGTATCATCGTGCTAGCGGTAGTTGCCAGTTTGGCGAAGACTGGAGAAGTAGATGTAGTCAACCTGATCTATCTTATTATTAGTGCTACGGCTTTCTTACTCGGTTCGATCTTTTTGGGTAAATTCTTTAACAAAAGCTTTGTCGCGATCGCTGAAAAGTTACAGACTAGAGGTAAGTTAGTTATCCCCGCCTTAATCTTTGCTTTCTCGATGGCGTTTTTAGCCAATGCAATTCATTTGGAAGCAATTTTGGGTGCTTTTGCTGCTGGTTTGGTTTTGGATGAAACCGACAAACGTAAGGAACTAGACCAACAGGTAATTCCCATTGCCGATATTTTGGTTCCGATTTTCTTTGTTTCGGTAGGTGCTAGAGTCGATCTTAGCGTACTCAATCCAACTAGTGCCGATAACCGTCAAGGTCTAGTTATTGCAGCTTTTCTAATTGTCGTAGCCATTATTGGTAAATTGATTACAGGCTGGGCAATTGTTGGTAAAGAGCCAATCAATCGCTTGGCAATTGGGATTGGCATGATTCCTCGGGGTGAGGTTGGCTTGGTCTTTGCTGGTATTGGTGCAGCCAGTGGCGTTTTAGACAAGCCTTTACAAGCAGCAATTATCATCATGGTTATTCTAACTACCTTTGTCGCCCCTCCTCTATTACGCTTTGCTTTCAAAGCAGAATCAGAACTGGTAGAAGAACCAGTTGCTGTAGATAGTTAGTTTAGTAGTTGGCTGAAATATAATTCTAGTTTTTCAGGAGAGAACATAGAGAGGATTAAAGATTATTTCTGATGTCTCTCCTTTTACTAATTTTATAATTTCTTCCCTTAATCATTTACCTACCAACATCAGCAATTGTTGTTAGCTCATACTATTTCGGCAAAAACAATTTTAATTCATTAATAGCAAAAAAATCATGGATTACTTACTTTCGGAGAAAAATACTCTAATTTGGTTAATGTTTACAATTTACGCCGTAACCGCGTTGTTTATCGTTCCTAATGCGATCGATTGTGAATCTTCAGCCATAGCAGATAATGCCAACAATGCTCGCGCCCTACAGTTTGCCTCGCGGTTTATCATGCGGATTGCTCTAATTTTTCCCATGATATTGCTCATTAAACATACAATTTAGCATTATTTGTTTAATAAGCTAGTGTGTATTTGAACCGTATCTTTTAGACTACGCTGTTGCTGCTGTTTTAGTTTTTATACCTAAATAAAAAGACTAGATTGCAGATGTGGCAGTATATTAAATAATGAACGTTAAAAAATAATAAATGTTGTTAGAGGCTTGTGTATTAGCCACAATGTTATGTGGCTTTTTCGGTATCATTTTTAAGAAAAATTTGGTGATGAAAATAATCTCGATGGACATTATGAGTACGGGAGTAATTGCCTATTACGTACTAATCTCATCGCGAGATGGTTTGTTTACGCCAATTGTCTCCAATGTAGATCGTGTCGGTTATGCAGATCCCGTTCCCCAAGCGGTTATTTTAACAGCGATTGTCATCGGCTTTTCAATTCAGGCTCTCATGCTGGTAGGGGTCATGAAACTAGCTAAAAACAATCCTACTTTAGAAACTAGCGCGATCGAAGAGAACAACACGCCATGACCGAAATAACGATCGCCTGGATTGCTTTACCGTTTTTTATCGGGTTTGTGGTTTATCTGTTGCCTCAATTAGCTCGTTGGCTAGCTTTAGCTATCACACTAGTTTCTGCTGTTTATGCTGTAATCATCTTTCTCCAGCCGTCCCCCTTGGCTCTCCAGCTACTAGATAATTTTGGCGTTAGTTTAATTATTGACCAACTCAGTAGCTTTTTTATCTTCACGAATGCTTTAGTCACTGCAGCAGTAGTGATTTATTGTTGGCAAACAGGTAAAACGGCTTTTTTCTATATGCAGGCAATCATTCTGCACGGTAGCGTTAATGCTACTTTTGTCTGTGCCGATTTTATTAGTTTGTATGTGGCATTAGAAGTAATTAGTATTGCAGCGTTTTTACTGATTGCTTATCCCCGTAACGATCGCTCGATCTGGGTGGGATTGCGCTATTTGTTTGTCAGCAATACGGCAATGCTGTTTTATCTCGTGGGAGCATTATTGGTCTACAAGGCAAATAATTCCTTTCACTATCAGGGTTTGTCTGGTTCCCCTCCAGAGGCAGTTGCCCTAATTTTCCTGGGACTACTAGCCAAAGGTGGTATTTTTGTTTCGGGTTTGTGGCTACCCCTAACCCACTCCGAATCAGAATCTCCCGTCTCGGCGATGCTTTCGGGAGTAGTGGTCAAAGCGGGGGTGTTTCCCATGGTGCGCTGCGCGCTGCTATTGGAAGAACTAGATCCTGTGGTCAGAATCTTCGGAGTTGGCACGGCTCTTTTAGGAGTATTATGGGCAATGCTAGAAAAGGACACCAAGCGTACGCTGGCATTCAGCACCCTTTCCCAACTGGGTTTTGTCCTGGCTGCACCAGTAGTAGCTGGTTTCTATGCCCTGACTCATGGTTTGGTTAAGTCCGCATTGTTTTTGATTGCTGGTATTTTACCCAGTCGTAACTTTAGTGAATTGAAAGATCGGGGTATCGATACTAAGATCTGGCTAGTTTTGGCGATCGCTAGTTTTTCGATCTCTGGGTTTCCTTTGCTGTCTGGATTTGGAGCCAAGGTATTGACCAGTAAAAATCTGTTGCCCTGGCAAGTTATAGCAATGAACCTAGCAACGGTAGGCACAGTAATAACTTTTGCTAAATTTATTTTTTTACCACACCAAACCTCTCCCCCAGACCCTCTTTTAGAAGGAGAAGGGAATATTGCGCAGAAGGGGAAAAAAATCCAGCCAGGTTTTTGGTGGGCAATGGCTATTTTACTCGGCGGTCTAATCGGGGCAAACCTTGTATATTATGAGGCTTACACTTTGGCTAATATTATCAAGCCTCTGGCGACAATTGCTGTTGGCTGGCTGGCATACCTGTTGCTCTTTAACAGGCTAGTTTTCAAGTTACCAAAAGCGACCGAGAAATTAGATAACCTGATTGGAATTATGAGCCTGATGTTAATTTTAGTTTTCTGGATGATAAGGGTATGAATGAATGGTTGAATTTACTTTCAAAAACTAGCGCGATCGAAGAGAACAACACGCCATGACCGAAATAACGATCGCCTGGATTGCTTTACCGTTTTTTATCGGGTTTGTTATTTATTTATTACCCAAACTAGACCGCTGGCTAGCCTTAGCAATAGCAACAGTTTCTGCTGTTTATGCTGTATTAATATTTTTAGAACCATTCCCTTTAGAAATTCAGTTACTAGATAGTTTTGGCGTTAGTTTAATTATTGACCAACTCAGTAGCTTTTTTATCTTCACTAATGCTTTAGTCACCGCAGCAGTAGTGATTTATTGTTGGCAAACAGGTAAAACCGCTTTTTTTTATATGCAGGCAATAATTCTGCACGGTAGCGTTAATGCTACTTTTGTCTGTGCCGATTTTATTAGTTTGTATGTGGCATTAGAAGTAATTAGTATTGCAGCGTTTCTACTGATTGCTTATCCCCGTACCGATCGCTCGATCTGGGTGGGATTGCGCTATTTGTTTGTCAGCAATACGGCAATGCTGTTCTATCTCGTAGGGGCATTATTGGTCTACAAGGCAAATAATTCCTTTCACTATCAGGGTTTGTCTGGTTCCCCTCCAGAGGCAGTTGCCCTAATTTTCCTGGGACTACTAGCCAAAGGTGGTATTTTTGTTTCGGGTTTGTGGCTACCCCTAACCCACTCCGAATCAGAATCTCCCGTCTCGGCGATGCTTTCGGGAGTAGTGGTCAAAGCGGGAGTGTTTCCCATGGTACGCTGTGCCTTGCTATTGGAAGAGATCGATCCAGTAGTGAGGTTTTTTGGAGTTAGTACGGCACTTTTAGGAGTAGGTTATGCCGTGTTTGAGAAAGATACCAAGCGAATGCTTGCATTCCATACTATTTCTCAGTTGGGTTTTGTCCTGGCTGCACCAGTAGTAGCTGGTTTCTATGCCCTGACCCATGGTTTGGTTAAGTCCGCACTGTTTTTAATTGCTGGTATTTTACCTAGTCGTAATTTTAAACAGTTGCAGCATCAGCCAATCGATCGTCAAATTTGGATTGCTTTGGTTATTGCCAGTTTTTCGATCTCTGGATTTCCTTTGCTGTCAGGATTTGGAGCCAAGGTATTGACCAGTGAAAATCTGTTACCCTGGCAGGTTGTAGGAATGAACATCGCAGCATTAGGCACAGCAATTTCCTTTGCCAAATTTATTTTTTTACCGCATCAAACCTCTCCCCCAGTTCCTCTCCTCATAGGAGAGGGGAGCATCACCAGAAGAGGGGAGCATCATGAGGAGAGGGGAGCATCACCAGAAGAGGGGAGTAATGTTGATAAGAAAAAAATTCAGTCTGGGTTTTGGTGGGCGATGGTTATTTTACTTGGCGGTCTAATTGGGGCAAACGTGTTTTATTACGAGGCCTATACCCTAAAAAACATTGTCAAACCTCTAATAACAATTGTCATCGGCTGGCTAGCATATCTATTTATTTTTAAGAAATTGACCATCAAGTTACCACGGGCGATCGAAAAATTCGATCATTTAATTGGAGTTATGAGTTTAATGTTGTTTTTGCTCTTTTGGACAATATGGGAGCGATCTGGAGGTTTAATATGAGTGCGATCGCAATTCTCAACATAGCCCTGAGATTGACAATTTGGTTTTTGCTCACTGCCGATTTTGGTTTAGCAAATATCATTATCGGTGTCAGCATCGCTTTATTATTACCACGTAGCCATACGTCTCCAGAAAAATTAAGAGATTGGTTGCGGGTGCTATGGGAAATCATTGTGGCAATTCCCCAGGCATATATAGAAGCATTTCAAATTATGCTGCGCCCTCATAATGAAGAAGAAATTGTCCGACAAAGAGTTCCACCTCGACGTACTCCAGGACTAGTGTTTCTCGATATATTCCTAATTACCTTTACACCAAAAACCATTGTTACTAAATACGACAAGCAGGGTTGGTATGAGGTACATAAAGTGAAGCGGAGAGGTAGAGACAGGGAAATAGCAAATAACAAATAACATTTAACGATCAAGCGTGAAAAGTTAACTACTAACCACTAACAAAACAATGGACTCAATTTTAATCGCCATGATTTTGGCTTTGCTAATACCAATTTATGAAGCTTGGCAGGATGATGATATCTGGCAAAAAATGCTGGCATTCGCCAGTATTGCTACTAAAACTTCGATCATGATGCTTTTTGTCTCTGTTTTACGCGACGATTGGTCGATTGGGGTAGTCGCAGTAATTGTTCTCAGCGTAGGCAATGCAGGATTGATGTTACTAGCACACTTAATTAAACGATTAAACAAAGTCTAATTAGAAGTAGGGAGTAGTGAGTCCTAAAGGATACCGTGACCGAAGGGAATCCTTTAGGGCTTCGCATATAGGAAGTAGGAAGTAGGAAGTAGGAAGTAGGAAGTAGTGAGTAGGAAGTAGCAAGTAGGGAGTAGCAAAAAGGCAGAGAGCTAATAGCAAAAAGTAAGAGTTAATAACAACTAATACTAAATCCGCTTGGTAAAAGTTATTATCAAATTCTTTAAGTCCCCCAAGCTTGGGGGATTTAGGGGGCGATTAAAAGTAACCTGTACGAACAGGATTTAGTATAACAATTTGCGAAGCTTATCCCTTACCGAAGGGTATCCTTTAGGATTAGGGACTAACAACTAACAACTAACAACTAACAACTAACAATCAATTTTATGATCGATATTTTGAGTTACGGCTTAATGATTCTGGGTATTGTCTTCTGGTTTTGGGGAACCTTGCCTCTAATCGGTAAGCGTTCGGTATTATTTAAAATACATAGTCTTTCCGTAGCCGATACTCTAGGTTCTATGAGTATTGTTGTAGGCTTACTCATCAAAATACCAAGTGAATGGTCGTTATTACTATTAGCAATTATTACTTTAGCAATTTGGAATACCGTGTTGGGGTATGTCATTGCATATTGCTCTAGTAATGAAGACTTAGAGATACAAATGAAGGACTAATAATAAATGATTGATAAATATGTTTATGTCATCATCACTTTGCTGCCGTTAACGGCGTTGATGTTGGTATTTCAAGTTAACCCCTATCATGCTTTGGTAATCAGGGCTATCTTAGGTGCAGTGGCAGCATTAGTTTATGCAGTTTTGGGGGCTGCTGATGTAGCTTTAACCGAAGCTTTAGTAGGTACGATGTTGGCAGTCACTCTTTATGTAATTGCAGTACGTTCTTCTTTAGTAATGCGCTTAGGTATACTCAAAAATACCGAGCCAGAACAAGAGAGTTATTTTATAGAATTGATAGCTAGTATCAGAAAAGTTATCGATCAACATCATTTACGTTTAGAACTGATTGAATATCCTACAGAAAATGCCCTCAAACAAGCATTAATGACTAGAGAAATTCACGCTAGCTGTACCCAACAAAAACCAACAGAACAGCCAAATCATAGTAGCACCACAGGAATAGATATCAAACAAAGCTATCAAACCGCAATTAGAGTGCGTCGTCTATTTGAGATTATGCAGACGGAGCTAACTTTTCCAGAAACTACTCTTACATATGTGAACGTACCCAACATGGAGGAAAAACATTAATGAAGTGGGTTTATATTGCAGCAGGAATCGCATTGTTTATTAAGATGCTGATTGTACCCAATCCAGAAGCAAATTTGTCAGAAATTTCGATTGTCACATCGATCTTAGAAGATACTGGAGTACCTAATGCGGTTTCGGGCATAATTTTTCGTAATCGCTTGTACGACACAATTTTTGAAGTAGTAGTATTTACGATCGCCATTTTAGGCGTAAAATATCTGTTAGCAAATGAAACGCCTACCGATACCGTCTATCAGTTTAGCGATCGCCCTTCGATTATTCTGGCACGTTTGGGAGCGACTATTTCGGCACTGGTGAGTTTTGAACTGGCAATACGGGGACATCTCAGCCCTGGCGGTGGTTTTGCTGCGGGGGTAGCTGGCGGAACGGCGATCGGTTTAATTGCCATAACCTCCTCATCTGAGTGGATGGAGGACATCTATCACAAATGGCATGCTGCTACCTGGGAAAAGATTTCGGTTCTAATCTTTATTGCCTTAGCAGTCATTACCCTAATTGGGATAGAACTACCTCACGGAGAGTTAGGCGCGTTGTTTAGCGGTGGGATGATTCCCATACTTAATATTTTGGTCGCGTTAAAAGTGGCACTGGGTTCGTGGGCGGTTATTTTGTTATTTATCCGCTATCGAGGCTTATTGTGATTGATTTAAAAGCTTGTGGCGATCGTTTATCCTACATGCGGGTAAACCCTTTGTCTGAGGAGGGCTATGCCTCATTTGTGGACTTGCCAAACATTGCGTTTAACAACTCAATTTTTTTACAGTTAAGCATCAAAACTCAAAAACATAAAATTGAGTTATAATTTTATTTTGATTAGCTTTAACTATGTAATTTCACTTAGAACCCTAACATAATACAGCTTTTATGTCTATGTAGTTATTGCAATCTTGAAATTATAATTGCTTTTTATAGCAATATTGACCCTTTGAGACTCGATAAAACTCAAAAACGCAAAATTGAGTTATGGAGGTGAGATTGTGGGTAGAATTAGACAACCGCCGTCTTTTATTGACTTGTGGAAATCAATACCAAAAGAGGAAACAGAACTGTTTCTTCATCTGATTGGTAAATATAGAGTTACTGATAGCAAAGGTAGATATCATCATTGGGACAAATTCAAATGGAGAGTAAAAGAAGGAGACAATGAAAGATTAGCCTGGTTAGCCACCAAAATTGCTCGTAAAGCCGTTTCCAAATCATTAACTATGCTACAGGCGCAAGATGACACTTGCTTTAGCTACTGCATTCCCAATTCTTTACTAGCACAGTTACACCAGATAGACACCATGACGGGAGGGGGTTATACCCTTAGTAATAGTAATTTTTTAATTTCTAGCGACGCAGAAAAAAACAAATATTTGGTAAAAAGCTTAATGATGGAGGAAGCAATTACCTCATCGCAACTAGAAGGAGCTTCAACAACTAGAAAGGTAGCAAAAAAGATTCTAGAAAACAATTTAAAGCCCAAGAACAAATCACAACAAATGATTGTCAACAACTTTTTGCTGATGCAAGAAGTTTTAGCGAAAAAAGATGAAGATCTTTCTGTAGAAATGATTTTGGAATTACACAGGATAGCTACATTCAAAGCTATTGAAAACCAAGCTTTTCCAGGTCAACTTAGAAAAAACAATGATATTTATGTCAGCAATTCATATCAAGAAAGCTTTTATCAACCGCCAGCTTTTGAAAGTTTGAATGAAAGGTTAGAAAACCTTTGTACTTTTGCTAATGAATGCCATAGTCGCGAGGATGCTGATAATTTCATTCATCCTATAATCAAGGCTATCATTTTACACTTTATGATTGGCTATATTCATCCTTTCGGGGATGGTAATGGTAGAACAGCTAGAGCTTTGTTTTATTGGTCGATGCTGCGGTCAGGCTATTGGTTGTTTGAATATGTATCTATCAGTAAATTAATTCAAGAACAACGCAATTTGTATGATACAGCTTTTATCTATACAGAAACAGACGATTTCGACCTAACTTATTTTATCTATAATCAGGTAGAAGTTATTATTAAAGCGATCGCAGCTCTTAAGAATCACATTGATGAGAAAAAGCAAGAGCTATCTAATTTTGCCAAATGGATAGAACAAAGCCCCATTGCCAAAAAACTAAAAAGAGGACATTTAGAAATCCTTAAAGAAGCGGTCAAAGAGCCAGGTAAGGAGTTTACAGCCCAACAAGTAGCAGCTAGTTTGGGAATAAGCCAGAATACCGCAAGAGGATATTTAAAGAAACTAGTTGAAGAAGATTTATTAGTGTTAGCTTCGACCAAAAGAGTTCGCACGGTTCGATATTTAGCACCTGCCAATTTACGGGAAGAATTACTCGCAATTGATGAATATCCATCATCTAATCACGCTTGAAGATAGAATATTTACTGTTTTTGTACAAAATTTTTAAAGGCGATCGCCTCGATCAATCCCTACCAAAAGTAGAGAGTAGAGAGTCCTAAAGGATTCGCATATGCGCGGAGGCTTCGCCCGCAAGCAGATAGTGTATCGTCTAAAGTTTTCTCAGACATTTATACCGCCCGTCAAGTCTCGTTGTTGGTAATCGGATTTGGTATAAAACGTCAGCCTGAGCGACTAGCCATTAATATGAAGCTGTTGTTTAATATCTCAAATCTGCTATGGGACACTATTTAAGTAGCTCCTTCCAGACTAACCCCCTGCTGACCTTTACTTTATTGTTATTGGTAGCATTGACTTTACCGCCGATCTTTGAACGGATTAAGTTACCTGGGTTGGTTGGCTTACTGTTTGCAGGAGTGATCCTGGGTTCAAATGGACTGGGGTTATTGGATGCCAAATCGGAAACCATGAAGCTGCTGTCGGATATTGGCAAGATCTATCTGATGTTTGTCGCGGGTTTAGAAATCGATCTAGAAGAGTTTCGTAAGACTAAAGAGCGATCGCTAGGCTTCGGTTTTGCTACTTTTGCCGTGCCGTTAATTTTTGGTACGGCGATCGCCCGTTTCTTCGGCATGGGTTGGAACGCTTCTATTTTAGTTGGTTCGCTGCTAGCATCACACACTTTGTTGGGCTATCCCATTGTCAAACGGTTAGGGGTTGTAGCTGATGAAGCGGTGACGGTGACTATTGGGGCGACTATCTTTACCGATATTGCAGCCTTATTAGTTTTGGCAGTGTGTATTTCAATTCACGGTGGTGAGTTTTCTACAGCAAGCTTGATAGTTCAGTTGGTCACTTTAGGAATTTATGCTGCGATCGTTCTCGTCGGTTTTGATTGGGCGGGCAGAAAATATTTTCGTCATACGGGAGATGAAGAAAGTAACCAATTTTTGTTTATTTTGCTGGCGGTATTTCTAGCTTCGGTAGGGGCGCAGATCATCAATGTCGATCAAATTGTCGGTGCGTTTTTAGCAGGCTTGGCAGTTAATGATGTGGTAGGTAGAAGTCCTGTAGAGGAAAAAATCGAGTTTGTTGGCAGCACCTTGTTTATTCCCTTTTTCTTTGTCGGCATGGGATTGTTGCTCGATGTTCCTGGCTTTATCGACACCCTAACTACCGAACTACCCCTTACTTTGGGTATTGTGGGTGGTTTATTACTCAGCAAATTTATAGCAGCAGCGATCGCTAAATTGCTCTATGGCTATAGTTGGGAGCGAACCTTAACCATGTGGTCTTTATCTTTGCCCCAGGTGGCTGCAACCCTGGCAGCAGCCTTAGCGGGAGTCAATGCAGGACTGATTAGCGATTCGGTATTTAATGTGGTTATTGTTTTGATGTTAGTTACGGCGATCGCAGGACCAGTCTTAACTACCCAGTTTGGTCGCAGATTATCCATAACCACTGCCGTTGGTTCGACTCAGGAATACGGTTTGAGAGGCGATCGCACTGATATTCCAGATTCAGCTTTCTTTGAGGAAAATCCTGCGATCATATCCACATCTCAAGTAGTTGTTCCAGTAACTCGATTTCGAGTAGTTGTCCCCGTGGCAAATCCTGCTACAGAGCGCAATCTAATCGAGATGGGGGCGTTGCTAGCGCGTCAACAAGAAGGCAAGGTAATTTCTCTATCCATTGCTAAGGCTCATGTCCACATGGACGACCCCGAACTCAAACAAACGATGGATCAAAGTCGTAAATTGCTCAAAGAAGCGGTTAAAGTATCTAAAGAATTTGGCGCACCAGGGAAATCGCTCATCCGAATTGACGACGACGTAGTTCACGGTATCAGTCGTGCAGCACGAGAAGAACGAGCCAACTTGATCGTGATGGGTTGGAGTCGGACAAATGACTTGCGATCGCGTTTATTTGGCAGCGTAATAGATGGGGTGTTTTGGTCGGCTCATTGTCCAATCGCGGTGATGCGCCTGCTAAAAGAACCAGTAGAGATTCATCAGGTGCTAGTTCCCCTAAAAGTTCTCAACGCTCAAGCCAGACTGACTATTGAATTTGCTCGGTTGTTTGCCGAAACCAATCAAGCTGCAATAACTATCTTACACATCAGCGATCGCCAAACCCCGTCGGCTGAAGTAAAGGCTTTGGAAACCCAACTGCTAAACATCACCAACAAGATTGAATCAGTAGACATAGCCGTAAGAATTATGCGTCATGACAATGCTACCGAAGCCATTTTGACCCAAGCCCAAAACTACGATTTGGTTATTTTGCGTTCTACTCGTCTGCGGACAGCGGGAGGATTAGCCGTTAGCGATGTTAGCGATCGCCTGGTACGTCAATTAAATTCATCTTTTATCTTGTTTGGCGAACCCCATTAGTCACAGATTACTCCGCCGTCCCCAACTCCCTATCTCCCTATCTCCCTATCTCCCTATCTCCCTAACGCCCTATCTCCCTATCTCCCTATCTCCCTATCTCCCCAAGCTGACCAATTATCTTCTATTAAATTACCCCTACCTACTTATGGGACAATCAATTGGACAAAATGATCGGTAAAATAGTCTTTCTAGCAATTTAATTAGTTGATTAAGATTAAACGAATGGAAAATATGGGAACTCATCTGGTTGTAGATGCTTGGCAAGCACCAGCTGAATTACTCAACAATCCTGATGCAATACGTGAAGC
>JADEXJ010000389.1 GCA_015207195.1 Pleurocapsales cyanobacterium LEGE 10410 | reverse complement strand
TAAGTAGCTAGGCGGAATTAAATATAAAACGCTCTAAGTGATAATTACCCCTTTCACTTCGGTTTTCCATTCCTTGTATTACCGTCATTGCTAAATCATACTCATTGTCAAACATTTGCCCCGCAATTTCATGAGCTTTAAGTTGATGCCACTGTGTTTCGATCGGATTGAGATCGGAACAATAAGCGGGTAAGAAAAACAGCAATAATCCTTGCTCTGACCAACGTGACCAAGAGGCGCGAACTTCCATACTCTTGTGTATGGGACTATTATCTTGGACAACCACAGTTAGTTTTCCTGTCTCTTGGAATAAAGAAGCTGCTTTTTGCGCTATCCAATCCATTACTTTGATATAGCTTTTACTGTTAAAGCCGCCTTGGGCAAGACCATATTCAAAACTTTCTCCCTCTTGCCATAAACCTAAAATGCTGATTCTCGAGCCATATCTTTTGCGACTTTGCTCCATTACTTTTTGCTTGCCAATTTGACTGTAGCTATAGCTTACTGGACTCCACAGACAGAACCCTGCTTCATCTAAATATTTCAAGTCTATGTCTCCTTCGACAGCTGCCATTTTCAGCATGGCGAGATCGGCTTTCTTAATCTCTTTTAGTTGTTGATTTTGCTTTTTCTTGTTTCTTTGTCGAGTTCTTTTCCAACGATATCTTTTTTTTTAAGATTCTTCGCAATCTATCGCTGCTTAGATTTACCGCTCTTTCCTGCTTGAGTTTGCGGGCTAACTGAATACTGTTGTAGGTTCTTTCTTCTTCCTGGAGACAGGTTTCTATGTATTCCATGTCTTCAGCTTTCCACTTTGGTTTGGCTCCTCTTCCCGAATCTGACCACAAACCTACTAAACCCCTATCTTTCCAACGTTTAATGGTTTTTCTGACTGTATGTTCATGACAATTAAATATTTGAGCAATTTCCGGCGCATTTCTGCCTTGAGCATTTAATTTCAACATCTGTGCTCGGTTACGAGTCCGATAAGGCACTGAGCTTGCTTTCTGTAATTCCCCTAATGTTTCTTCTTCCAAGCAACTTAGTTTTACTCTTAGTGGTGCAGGCATTTTTTACTCATTTTTCAGCTTTTCTATCTTATATTTAATTG
>JADEXJ010000134.1 GCA_015207195.1 Pleurocapsales cyanobacterium LEGE 10410 | reverse complement strand
AATCGTCCATCCCCTGAACATCGGCTGGAATATTAATTTCCTGAAAGTGTTCCTGACAAATTCGTGCCGAAAGCGCATGAATAGTACTAATTTGAGCAGCTTCTAATTCGGCAAGCAAATCCCAACGTTCGGGCAACTCTTGACTGACAAGGGTTCGGATGCGCGATCGCAATTCTGTAGCAGCTTTTTCGGTAAAGGTAACTGCCACGATTTCCAAAGGAGATAAATTTCTTTCTCGTAGGTAATATAAATATCTCTGTGCCAACATATGCGTCTTCCCCGTACCCGCCCCCGCAGTAACTACCACGCTACAGGGTGTATAAGCTGCTGCTTGTTGTTCGGGGGTAAGATGAGACATTAGCTGTAGGGGCAAACGGCTGTTTGCCCTGTTGGTATCGATCTAGGTATAAAACTATTGGGTGCAAATAAAACTATAACGAACAATTTGCACCTGGAAAATTTTGTATTTCACCAATATAGAAACTGCCGATACTCATCAACAATCAAACTTAGGTGTCATACCGTTAATTATTTTGAAGCAGAAGCATTTCTGACACAGTTTTAAATTGATATCCTTGCCCCTGTAATTCTTGGAGCAATCCTTTGGTGGCAATTATGGTTGATGAACAGTTTTCTCCACCATCATGCAATAGTACGATTGAACCAGGTTTGATAAGATTCAGGATATAATTCTGGATCTTGTTAGGATCCGAGAGCGCATAATCTCTGGGATCTACATTCCACAAAATACTTTTTTTCTTCATTTTAGCCAGAATGTAAGGTAGGATCGCTAATTTATATCCGAAAGGCGCCCGAAAATTGATTTCTTTTTCAACACCAAGTTCAGATAAAAGTTGGTCAGTTTTCTCAATCTCTGATTTAACAAATGCAGGAGTTTTGAAAACCAACTGTGAATGGGAATAGGAATGATTTCCTATTTCATGCCCTTGTGCTTGAATCAATTTAATAGTTTCGGGATATTGTTTGACATTTTCACCAACTACAAAAAAAGTTGCTTTGGCATTGAATTCTGCTAAAACATTTAATAATTCTTCAGTATAAGGTGGATTAGGACCATCATCATAAGTCAAAGCAATAGCTTTCTCCTTAACCTGAAAATGAGTGAAATATTCGCCAATTATTTGGAATTTTGAGGTTTTGGCTATAGTATTAATCACATACCAAAGGAAGAAAAATAATCCGAGGAATGATAAAAAAATATAATTTCCGTAGAGTAACATTATATTAGTCATATTATTATTAGCAATATAGTAATCCTAAGTGATAAGCTGTCAGGTATTTAATTTGACGAGCGACCCACAGCCCCAATCGGGGCAAAGTCATGCTACGCATGACGATGGCGCAACGCGCCGTTCTTTTTAAGACGCTAGGGAACGCGCGAGTTGTTGATTGAGGTTGATAGGGAGATGGGAAGTTGGGTTGACGGTTTCTATCCTAATTCAATCATACCCAATTTAAATGATTAACAGCTTATGAAATATTTTAATTTTTTTGCCCTTTCTTGTTCTCTTTATCTATACCATCGCTTTCAACTACAGTAGGACTGCTATCCCATTCTTTTTGCGGTTTTTTCAGGAAAAGGAAATAAATTTTTAGCTTGGAAGCAATGTAATAAGGAATGAATAAAAGTGTTTTTAAAGGAAGATCGATTACTCGCTTAAACTTAGTCCAAGCTAGCAAAATCGAAATAAAAATTATCAGTGCTTCTATTCCTAAAAACAAACTAAAAATCCATGATACACCTATTGATAAAGTTAATAATAATGCTGCTACCATAGCAGAAGTCAACATCATAACTAATAGCGACAAAGGCGGTACGGATAAATCAAGAGCTAGCATCAATAAATCTAAGCGTCTTTGATTTATTGATTCTTTTAGTAGGATGGGACATTGAGTCAAGGAACTGCTTAGATAACCATGCTCCCAACGTTTTCTTTGGCGATGAGCTGTTTCCTTTTGTTCTGGTAAAGACCCTGTTACTAAAGCTCCTGTACTTAATGCAGCGGGAAAGCCAGCTATGGCTAGATCTATCCCTAGTTGTATATCTTCAACGGAATTACTCGTTGCTAAAGATACATTTTTTATCAAGCCCCAAGGAAAAGCCATTCCATTACCCATCAGTAAGCATGGCATTCCCAGTACGGCTAATCCCCTCGGACGAACTAAATTCTTAACCAGAAAAGCTAGTGCCGAAACAAAATGATTTGTACTTGATATATCTGGTGTCTTGAGAAGATTAGTTGACTGAATAGGACGAACTAGAGTATCGGCTTGATAGGCAAGACGCTCAATGGTACCAGGATGAACGATAGAATCTGCGTCAATTACGATTACTACGTCTGGGGGATTTGTCTGGATAAAACGCATCCCGTAATCTAAGGCATAGCCTTTGCCCCTGAGTTTTGGATCTTCTCGTTCAATTACTTTCGCTCCTAATTCACGGCTAACGATCGCTGTTCGATCGCTACAATTATCAGCAATAACTACTAGCTGATCTTGTTCTTCTAGCTGTGGTAATAATGATTTTATAGTTGAACTAATTCCCAATTGTTCGTTATGAGCTGGCACTAAAACAGCAGTTTTTGGTCTAGTTTGTTTCAATTCTTTGGTGGAAGACAAGTCTAATGTTTCACTTTTAGCTGCTACAAATGCTGCAATACATTCAATAAAAAGAACTAAAGTTGGTATTAAAAATAAAATTACAATCAAGAATAAAAAAAAATTGATTATTAGCATAGATACTACTCGTAGAAATTGTCTTGATTTGTTGGTAATTATACACAAAATTCAATGTGACTTGTTTAACAGCGATCGCCCGTGGAGATCTTCGCACTTGCTCTATTTTTTACAGGCAATCTTCCAAATCGTCAGATAACTTTTACTAACAGTAATTAAAGCTTAGAAGCGATCCCGACTATACTTAATTAGCAAAATATATAGAAAACTTATATAGAAAACTGGGTGCATTGAGTTATCGTATCAATCACTATTAATTCCAATCAAATACAGCAACGCCATGCGAGTTGCTACACCGCTGGTTACTTGTTTGGAGACTAAGCTCAAATTCGGATCGTCCATCAAGTCTGAAGTTATTTCTACCCCACGATTAGTAGGACCAGGATGGAGTATCTTTACATTAGGATGGCATAGTTTTAGGCGATCGCGAGTAATGCCAAACAATTGATGATATTCCCGTAAGCTAGGAATGTAATTAGCCGTCATCCGTTCTTGTTGCAGTCGTAGAGTCATTACAAAGTCGGCATCTTCTAGGGCGGGGTTTAGTTCCCAATGGAGATGTAATTTATCCTTGCTGCGATCGTCCACAATTTCGAGAAAAGCTTTAGGCAAGAGAGTGGCTGGTGCTGCCAGATGAACTTGAACCCCTGCTGTAGTCAGACTATAAATATTGGAACGGGCTACCCTAGAATGAAGAATATCGCCGACAATCGCAATCTTTTTGCCTGCGAGTAATTCTAAACGGGGATTAGTGGGATCTAGCTCAGAAGTTATCGTAAACAGATCTAATAATCCTTGGGAGGGATGTTGGTGCAAACCGTCTCCTGCATTGAGAATTGTTACGCCAGAATTTAGTCGATCCATTTCTCTTGCAATGATTTGCGGAACTCCCGCCTGTTGATGGCGAATCACCATAATATCCGCCCCCATAGCTAAATAGGTTTTCGCCGTATCTAAAATCGTTTCCCCTTTAGTTAGAGAAGAACTACCTGGAGAAAAGTTGAGAATATCTGCCGATAGCCTTTTTGCTGCCAGTTCAAAACTACTGCGGGTGCGGGTGGAGGGTTCAAAAAACATATTGGCAACAACTTTTCCCTGAAGGGCAGGAACTTTTTTGGTTCTTCCCGTGAGTACCTTCTGAAAACTAGCAGCAGTTTGCAAAACCGTTTCGTATTCTTCAGGAGTAAAGTCAGCTAGAGAAAGAATATGTCGTCTCGTCCAGGTAGTAGTTGCCATATCAGTTAACGAAAAGTTAACAGCGATTATTGATTTGCAAAACATCCATCAGATTATCAGGTTATAGCTATTTCAACAATTTTTTGTTGTTGCCCTGAGGGATTACGCTGCCAACATGAATATTTAATCGCTATGGAATAATACCTTAAATCTAGAGGCGCGAATCAAAACTGCCGATTCAAAGTAACATAAAGAACCAAAGCTCAGAATTCAGTTGATAACATTTGCTACTCCCTACTACATGCGGGCATAGCCCTTTGTTACTCCCTACTCGCTACTCGCTACTCGCTACTTCTTACTTACTACTACCTACTACCTACTACCTACTACCTACTCCCTACTCCCTACTCCCTACTCCCTACTCCCTACTCACGAGCAATCTAATAAACTCTATCCCAACTTAACTTCGTACGGCTATATCTACAGGATAGTCTCTTCAGGTTTTAGTTGTGTTAGTTCTACACTGGCATTCCACAACTGCCTAGCTTTTTCTTGGTCATAGGATTCAGTAGAGGAATTCGTCATTTCAAATCCACTAAAATATTTTCCTGTTACGCCAGCTAATTCAGGATCTGCGATCAATCGAGCTAAAGCTGTTCCTGCTTGTTCGATAGTATTGACATTGGGAATAAATTTACTGAGAATTGGCAAAATATTATGCCATACAAATTTGGCAACAGGAGTGTAGTCTTGCGCCAAACCAGATCCAGGCATCAGCCCTGGATTAAATACATTAACGGCAATCGGTTGTGATGCGGTACTTTTTCCCTGCTGTTGCAGACGACGAGACAGTTCATAAGCACAAAGAATATTACAGAGTTTGGAAGTAGTATAGGCGGTGCGACCAACTATACCAATGTTTTTGTTTTTGAGTATGGGATCTTGCTCTGGATAAGCCATTAACTGCGGATCGCGCCAATAGGGTGCGGGCATTCCTGTAGTTTTGCTACTGTCGTGGGTATCACTACTGACAAAGACAATTCTGGCTGGTGCTACGAGCTGTTTTAGCAGTAGATGAACTAACAAAAAGTGTCCTAAATGATTTACGCCAAAAGTAGTATCAAACCCTTCTTGTGTGTAGGTTTGTCTCTGGATAAACTGTACACCAGCATTGCAAATAACTGCACTTAGTGGAGGTAAATTAGAACCAGCAAATTTAGCGGTAAAAGAGCGAACTGAAGCAAGACTTGCCAAATCTAGCGTCATTGCTTCGATCTGTTGGCTGTTGCCGATCTCCTGGATTCTCTTAACTGCTCGCTGTGCTTTTTCCAGATTACGACAGGCAATTACTATATACCAGCTGGGATCTTGAGCCAGTTTTTGAGCGCAACAATAACCCAAGCCACTATTACCCCCTGTAATTATTACAGTTTTCATGATTTGATTCTTTTTTACTTAAAGCGAGCTAACCAATCAAGTATTGTTGACGGTAAATCTATTCTCCTTCTAATTTGAGGATCAATACAAACATGTCTGGTTTGGGCTGTAATTAAAACTCGCTCTAAATTATCCCCATGAGATATTTGATAGGCGATCGCAAATTCACTATCATCAATCTGACTGCTATTTAGGCTTACTAACAGCCTATTGCCACAAAAGACTGGACGCAAAAAATCTATTTCTGCCCGAACAATGGGTAAAGCTATCTTTCCTTCGCTTAATATTTGTTCTAGGCTAATTCCTGCTATTACCAAAGACTCTTCATAAGCTTCATGACAAATTTCTAATCCTTTAGCAAAATAAACTACCCCTGCTGCATCAGTATCTGCCAAATAAACTCGCCGTGAGTAATTAAATGTCATGCAAATAGTTGGGAGGAGAAGAGCTTCAGTGCTGCATCAAAAAAAACTAAAATAAAAAACAAAAAAAAATTGTTACTCGGTAAACAATTAAATTATACGTATCTGTTTCAAGGCATAGTTCGGGGACACACATACAGACAAAAGCGACCTTAAGTTGGCTTGCTTTTCTTTATTCCTTAGGCAAGTCGTTTAAATTTGCAGCAGCTAGTAAGCTGTTGTCAAGAAATCTTTGCAAACTTTTATGATGTCGCCACATGACTGCTATAGGATTGATTCCTTTAAATAAAAGCCAGTTAATCCACAAGAAAGCTTTGAAAGTATTATAAACGGAAGTTTTGACTAAAAATTCATGAAAAGCAACGCGAACTTCGTCTAAAATTCCATCATATTCTGCAACGATGGGAAATTCGTGTAGTTCTGGAGCATTAATGCCATGTATACCACTAACCAAATGTTTGCCAATGCGAATGCGCTCCAATTTGGCTACTTCAAGGTGGTGAAGGTCGTGATAACACAAAGGTGTGTTCCTCACCATTACCAATCTACCTTGATACATTACTGGCTCTTTACTAATACACCCCAAAGCGATTTTAAGTTTCCACGGTATTGGCAGTTTGTTGGGGGTAAACAATATTTTACTAGTCAATTTGATACCTCAAGCTTAGTTTTATAGGTTGGTAGGTAATTCAAAACAACTACCCTTTATTGATAAATATCTATAATTACATTACGAATACTATTATATTTTGGTACCCTAAAAACATTAATTGATTTATTTTCTGTAATACAATTGATTTATTTTCTGTAATACTAGTAGTGTTGTCAACACAGTACAACGCTACTAGTAACCCCTCTACAACCCGATTTTACATAGAGTTGGATGATTTTGATGGCTTGAATGAAACTATATTACTCTTTATAAAATCTTAAGCTGCAAATCAAGCATATTTGTTTCAAATTTTAATACTTAAGCCCAAAAAAATCTATATGATAAATTGATATTTATATTTGCCCTATCTTAAGGCTCGAAAAGATATGTATGCTAAAGATGAAGATGTCTAAATTGTTGTCAGAATTCGAGCGGTACTTGTACAACTAACAAGGCATATTGAACCGATGAAAATTGTTACATTCACTGAAGCAAGAAACAAACTAAAGGCTGTTTTAGATCGAGTAGTTGATGATGCCGATTATACAGTTATTACTAGACGAGATGCGGAGGACGTTGTGGTGATGTCTCTAGAATATTTTAACAGCTTATTAGAAACTGTTCACTTGCTAGAGTCTCCTGCTAATGCTGCACATTTGGAACGTTCTATCGCTCAGTACAAGCAAGGAAAGGTAACTATTAAAAATTTGCTGGATGAATAGTCGTCAATTGGCATGGACTAATGAAGCTTGGAACAGCTATGTCTATTGGCAGGCGCAGGACAAAAAAACTTTCAAAAGAATCAATGAGCTGATTCAAGCAGCTCAGAATAATCCTGTTTCCAGTATTGGTCAACTCGAACCTTTAAGAGAAAGTTTATCTGGTTTTTGGTCACGGCGGATTAACAATACTAGTCGTCTGGTCTATACCATAGACGAACAATGTTTAACGATTATTTCTTGTCAGTATTATTGTTAAGCAGAGGGTCTTTAGACAAGGCTATAAGCTTTTCTCTCGATCCTTTTCCCAAATCTACTAAGTCTGTTGTTACTTTTAAAAACTAGTATTTAGATATACCTACCCAACAGCCAACATTATCAGCAAATTATTATTACAGGCGATGGAAGTTTCATCAAAACAGATGAACTAAGATTTAGATTGCGCTATTTTAAAGATTGGGAAGATATATACTTACTTTTAATGAGCTTATTCAATCTGCAAGCACCCTTTGAACCAGGGGGAGATCAGCCCGAAGCGATCGCCCAATTGACCGAATCATTACAGCAGGGAAACCGTTTTCAAACTTTGTTGGGGGCAACAGGCACGGGTAAGACGTTTTCGGTGGCTAATTTAATTACCAACGTGCAGAAGCCAACCTTAGTACTGGCGCATAACAAGACTTTGGCAGCCCAGTTGTGTAATGAATTGCGGTTGTTTTTTCCCGACAATGCAGTGGAGTATTTTGTCAGCTATTACGACTACTATCAGCCAGAGGCATATATTCCCGTTAGCGATACCTATATAGAAAAAACGGCTTCGATTAATGATGAGATTGATATGTTGCGTCACTCAGCAACGCGATCGCTGTTTGAACGCCGTGACGTGATTGTCGTAGCCTCAATTAGCTGTATTTATGGTTTGGGAATGCCCGCAGAATATCTCAATGCTGCCGTCCCGCTAAAATTAGGAATGGAGGTCAATCAACGGGAATTACTACGGGATCTAGTTACGGTTCAGTATTCTCGTAACGATATCGAACTAGAACGGGGGCGGTTTCGGGTCAAGGGGGATGTGTTGGAAATTGTTCCTGCTTATGAAGATCGAGTGATTAGGATTGAGTTTTTTGGCGATGAGATTGAAGCCCTGCGCTATGTCGATCCCGTAACAGGTGAGATCTTACAGAGTATGAATGGGATCAATATCTATCCTGCCCGACACTTTGTTACCCCCCAAGAAAGGTTGGAAGCAGCCTGTTTAAATATTAGACAAGAATTAGAAGCCCGTTTGGTCGAACTCGAAAGCCAAAACAAGCTACTAGAGGCACAAAGATTAGAACAACGCTGTCGCTACGACTTGGAGCTTTTGCAGGAAGTAGGTTATTGCAACGGCGTAGAAAACTATTCTCGACATTTGGCAGGAAAACAACCAGGTTCGCCACCAGAATGTTTGGTAGATTACTTCCCCGATGACTGGCTATTAATTATTGATGAATCTCACGTTACCGTACCCCAACTACGAGGGATGTATAACGGCGATCGCGCCCGTAAGAAGGTTTTGATCGAACACGGCTTTAGATTGCCTTCTGCTGCGGATAATCGCCCGTTGAAAGCAGACGAATTTTGGGAAAAGGTGAATCAGTGCGTCTTTGTTTCCGCCACTCCCGCTAAGTGGGAATTGTCACAGTCTGAAGATCGGGTTGCCGAACAGATCATTCGCCCTACAGGGGTAATCGATCCCGAAATTTTGGTTCGTCCCACCGAAGGGCAGGTAGACGATCTCTATGGCGAAATTCACGAACGCATTGCCAAAGGAGAACGGGTGTTAATCACTACCCTGACCAAAAAGATGTCAGAAGACTTAAGCGAATATTTTGCCGAACGGGATCTTAAGGTTCAATATTTGCATTCAGAAATTAAATCTATTGAACGAATTGAAATTTTACAGTCGCTACGGAAAGGGGAAGTCGATGTCTTGATTGGGGTTAACCTGCTGCGAGAAGGTTTGGATTTACCAGAAGTGTCTTTGGTAGCGATACTCGATGCGGATAAGGAAGGCTTCTTGCGTTCGGAAAGTTCGATCATTCAAACTATTGGTAGGGCTGCGCGACACGTTGCAGGGCAGGCAATTTTATATGCCGATAACCTAACCAACAGCATGGCAAGAGCAATTGAGGAAACCGAAAGAAGACGTAATATCCAAATTGCCTACAACAAACGCCACAATATTACGCCCAAGCCAATTATTAAAAATGAAGAAAACTCGATCCTGGCGTTCTTAGATATCTCCCGTCGTTTGAACGCCGAACAACTCGAAGAGGTTTACGAAAAATCTGACGAACTACCTCTAGAAAAAATTCCCGCCCTCATCGAACAACTAGAAGCCAAAATGAAACAGGCTGCCAAGGATCTTGAGTTTGAAGAAGCAGCCAAATATCGCGATCGCATTTTAAAATTGCGCGATAAGTTGTTAGGCAAAAGTAGACCCAAGCAGTAGGAAAAGTCTCTCATAGTTTCTGCTTTCATAACAGATTGATCTTTGGCTCAAAGAATCCTGTTTAATTTATATTCTTGACGATTAATTGAGATGAGTATGAGTTTTATGCTACTAGACTCTTCAATCCGTCAGGAGAGCAAAAAATTTCTGCAATTAGCAATTCCCCTAGCTAGCGCACAGGTAGCTCAATCCCTAACAGGTTTTTTTGACACAATTATGATGGGAAGGCTAGGGGCAGAAACTCTGGCAGGAGGAGGATTAGCTTCTTTGACCTTTTTTGCTATTCTCAATATTGCCACGGCAATAGTCATGGCAGTAAGTCCTTTAATTGCTGAAGCTCACGGTGCTAAAAATAAAAAAAGGATCGAAACCCTAGCACGTCAGGGATTTTGGTTGTCTTGGTTGTTAACAATTCCAATAATGTTCGCGATCGCCCATTGTGATTCAATCATGCTGCGGTTAGGGCAACCTGAAGTGATTGTTGAGCTTGCTGATAGTTATTTAGATATCATTCTCTGGGGTTCTTTCCCTGCTGTGGGCTTTGCTATGTTGAGGGGGGTGGTGTCTGGACTATCTCATGCACGACCCGTCATGTATATTGTAGTCAGCGGAACGATATTCAATATTATCGGTAACTATGTCCTGAGTTTCGGTAAATTTGGCTTCCCTCGTCTAGAACTGGCAGGATTGGCTTTAGCCAGCATCATTACTCTTTGGGGAATGTTTGTCACCTTGTTGATTTATATCTTCAAACATCCGCAGCTAAAAAACTATCGTATCTTAAAGCAGTTCCATAGATTAAACCTCCCAGTTATCTGGGAACTATGTAAAATTGGTTTTCCTATTGGAATATTTGTCGCCTTGGAAATAGGCTTGTTTACTACTGTCACCTACCTTATGGGTAGATTAGGAACTCAGGTGCTAGCTGCACATCAAATCGTCTTCCAAACTATCCTCATAATTTTCATGATTCCCCTGGGTATGTCCTACGCAGCTACGGTTAGAGTCGGACAATGGCTCGGACAAAAAAACTTAAAGGGGATTGAGCGGGCAGGATATCTCAGTATCAGCGTAGGATTGGTATTTGCGATCGCCGTAACAATTATCATGCTGTTGTTTCCTCAGGCAATAGTCAGCCTATATATTGACGTTAACGATCCTGCCAATACAGAAATTGTCAATTTAGCTTTACCAATGCTGACTATCGCTACGGTGTCTCAGATCTTGGACGCGGTACAAAAAATCACCTATGGTGCGCTACAGGGACTTCAGGATACTCGCATACCTATATTGCTTAACATTTTGGCTTTCTGGATAATTGGCATAACTTCAGGTTTCCTTCTAGGATTTCATTTTGGTTTGGGCGGAAGGGGTTTGTGGTTGGGACAGTCTATTGGCGTGGCGGTGGCTGCACTCTTGTTTTGGATTCGTTGGCGACAAAAACTATCCCATTTAAAAACTGTGGCAAAAGTTGACCGCCAGAAGAATTATTGAATTACCTGGTATTTTTGAAACTTTTAGGGCAACAATATCTTTACAATTCTGTTATGATAATGTGAAGTATTTATGTAATAAACAAATTTAATATCTCAAGTATCCCAGCATAGCAGTACCAGTATCTCGAATATCTGAGCATAGCAGTAATCACGATGGCAAGCATTCTGACTCTAAGAAATTCAACCAGTAATTATTAAAGTCAAATCCAATCGAAACAGTCGATTGAGTGCCAGTCTCCTCGGTTCAAGTTCTACCAACACTAAAACTGAGCGATTTTACCTAATTAACAACATTAGTAGAGAAGTAAAATACTGTGTCAAATCATTGCAATAGACAGCTCGTATGTTCACTGATCCTGGATGCTATTGATAATCTAGAGCAAGTAGCACGAACCAGAGAATTAACGAATATTCTTTGGGATACTAACTTCAAAACCGATAAAACGGAGCAAGAATGGAACAAAGTAGAGATCTTGCTAGAATCTTACGAAAAAATGCGAGATGAATCTTTAGAAGCTGCTTTGTCAAACTTAAAAGATTTAGGCAAAATTTTATCTTGTTACACTGAACAGCAAGATTAATTGGGTTAATTTAATTCGCCAGCAGCGGTGCAGCAGCAAGCAGCTTTTGAGTATAAGGATGTTGTGCTTGGGTAAATATTTTTTCCGTGCTGTCAAGCTCGACAATCTTACCTGCATTCATGACTGCAATGCGATCGCAAAAGAACCTGGCTACCCAAAGATCGTGAGTGATAAACAGGTAGGTTAAGCTAAATTCCGCTTTTAATGCCAGCATCAGCTCCAAAACTTGAGTTTGTACCGTGGCATCGAGCATACTTACGGGTTCATCGCAGATAACTAACTTTGGCTTGGTAATTAGGGCGCGGGCGATCGCAACTCTTTGTTGTTGTCCCCCCGATAGTTCTTTTGGGTAGCGTCGATAGTATTCTTCGGTAGGGGTTAAGCCGACTTTTTTCAGCATAGCTATTACCTGCTGTTTGGCTTCGGTGGGAGTAGCTAATTTATGAATCAATAGCGGATCGGCAATACTTTCTCCTACCCTCATCACAGGGTTGAGACAGGCATGGGGATCTTGAAACACCATCTGTAGCTGTCGCCGTTGACTGCGCATTGTTTGAGGCGAGAGGGTAGTTAAATCTTGTCCCATAAATTCTACTTTACCCGCCGTGGGTTTGAGTAGCTGCAACACTGTCCGCGATAGGGTACTTTTACCACAGCCAGATTCACCTACCAGTCCTAATATTTCCCCAGGATATAGATCGAAGCTAAGATCATCCACTGCTTTGATTACCGATGCTTTTGACTTGGAAAATAGCTGCTGAATCAAATTTGCTTCTAAAGTAAAATATTGTTTTAAATTTTGAACTCGTAAAATAGGTGATTCTCGATCGATAGTAGCTGTAGACTCTGCTACATCCTGAATATGTAGTGCTGCATCCAACAAAGACTTAGTGTACTCGTGCTGCGGATTATAGAGAATCGACTTGACCTCTCCTGTTTCTACCATTTTGCCCTGATACATTACCGCCAGGCGATCGCAATATTCTCCTACCATTGCCAGATCGTGAGAGATCAACAGCAACGCCATGTTTCTCTCGCTACATAGCCGAGTTAGTTCGGTCAAAATTTCCGCCGATACCGTAACGTCTAGGCTGGTTGTGGGTTCGTCGGCGATAATTACTTGGGGATTGAGCAACAAAGCCAGGGCGATCGCCACCCGCTGACGCATTCCGCCACTAAATTCATGAGGATACTGTCCCCAACGGTTAGCAGGTATTTTAACCGTTTCTAAAGTTTCAATGGCTAATTTTTTGGCAGCAGACTTAGACAGCTGGGGTTGATGGGCTTTAATGGTTTCGAGGCAATGATCCCCAATAGTCATCAAGGGATCTAAGCGCGTCATCGGATCTTGAAACACCAATGCAACTACTTCTCCCCGAAACTGACGTAATCCTAAGGAATCTAACTCAAATACCGACTTGTCTTGAAAAATAGCTTTGCCTTCCACCGTGCTACCTTCGGGTAAAAGACGCATAATCGCCCGCCCCAAAGTTGACTTACCACAGCCCGACTCTCCCACCAGCCCCATCTTTTCCCCAGGCTTAAGCTCGAAAGAAACTTCATCTACCGCCCAAACAGGATCTCTTTGCGATTGTTGGGGATAAGCAACTCTAAGATTGGCGACTGACAATAGAGCTTGAGTCATAATCTGAGTCATGGCAGTTAGCGATATTCTGAAGGATTAGTTTATCGCATTGTAGTCAGCTATTAATCGAATTGGCTATAGTTTGTCAATGACAAATAATTATAATTGTGTTACAAGTCAATTGTAACAGTAGCATGATGGATAAAATATATTTGTTTAAAATATTACTTTTATTTTCGAGGCTTATTTTTGATTTTAATTTAACAATTAATTTGATATTTATAGATGCGATCGCCTGTAGTACGATCACCCGTAGAGTGGGCAAAATTAGAAGGCATCTTTTTTACTTTCATGAGCAAATTATTGCCCACCAAAACAAGATTTGTTAGTGACTTTTTGATTTTAATTTAACAACTAATTTGATGTTTAGAAATGCGATCGCTTTGAGAAAAAATCGGTAAGTTGAAGTGCGATCGCTACAACAACTTTAAATTACTTTGGTATATTTGCTTAAATATATTTTATTTGTTTGTAATTTTACTTAGGTGATAAATACTAATAAATAATTAACCGACAAAGTTAGCAACCAGCAAATTATTTTACTTTACTTAAACTTTAAAATTACTATTGACGTTCACCCCCCCCTAGTGTTATCAATGATACAGAGTGTGATTAAAAACATATTTGCTTATGATTTGAATCATAATAATGTTGTTTTTCAATCGACAGGTTAGTAAATATTTGCTTCAATCTCAAATTAATTATTTTATCTATAATCTTGCGAGAATTAATTCTATTTTCTTGTTATATAAAAGAAAACTAATATTCCTGATATAAAAGATAATGGTTTTAACAAAGCAAATATCAGACCGATAGTTAAACCAATAGGGTCGATTCTTAATGTATAAAGCAATATCATCAGGGGATACAGCAAATACAAAATAGAATAATAAAAGAAAAAAGGTGTCGTTAAACCTAATATAATAGCTTTAACCTTTTTGCCTTTGATAAATTTATTAACACAAAACCACAAAGCAGCGTAGCAAAACAAGAAGAATATGCCATCTCTTAATGACCCCATTAAAAGCTCTTTAGTCTCATTGTCCAAGCTTATATTATTCATTATTTTAGTCAATTAGTATTACAATCTTATGTTTTATTGGAAATTAAATTTTAAACCAATACAAGTTAATTGAATAATGTTTTTTAGCACGGTAATGTTTAATCTAAAAGTATAAGTTTACTTAGCAAAATACTTTTTATATTAATTGCTTTATTAATCTTACTACAACTTTTACTCAATTCTAATTATCTAGCAATATCATGATTTTAAGTAGTGCGATCGCCTGTAGGGTGGGCAAAACATCAATAGAATAAATATTATTGCAGAATTTGAATTATTGCCCACCAAAACATATATTTGTTTAAATTATTGCTTTTGTTTTCCAAGCTTATTTTCGATTTCAATCAAACAATTAATTTGAGATTTATAGATGCGATTGTTTTGAAAGAAAATCGGTAAATTGAAGTGCGATCGCTACAGCAACTTTAAATTACTTTGGTATATTTGCTTAAATATATTCTGTTTATTTGTAATTTTACTTAGGTAATAAATACCAATAAATGATTACCCGACAAAGTTAGCAACTACCAGGATATTTTACTTTACTTAAACTTTATAATTACTCTTGACATTCCACCCCCCCCCCTAGTGTTATCAATGGTACAGAGTGTAATTATTAATAAAGCAAATCTTATTAGCTACTTTTTAATTGAATAAAGTGCAACAAATATTCCTGACAACAAAGATAATGGCTTTAGTAAACCGAATATTACGCCCCCAACTAAACCAATAGAATCTATTTTTAATATATAAAGTAGCATCGTAAAAGGATAAATTAAATGTCCAACAGAATAGTAAAAGAAAAATGGCGTTATTATTCCAAGTACAATAGCTTTAATTTTTCTGCTAGCGATTAATTTATTTACCGTGGCATATATTATCAAATAGCATATTAGAGCTAACATACCGTTTGTCAGCGTTATTTTTATTAGTTCTTGAGCTTCATCGTCGAAATTTTTCATAAATAATCAAAAGCCAATTATTAACATTTATAGTTTCACATTCTATCTGCTATAGAAGCGAAATGTCACCTAAAGTTAGACTGTAATTAATATTTATATGACTATATAGATAAAATCTTTTATCTATGTATTAGCTAAAAAATAATATTGTTTTTCATCAGCGTTTATTCAATTTAAATTACTATGATTTTAAATCACCCAGCATTATCTGAATCTCAAGTCAAATTGCTAGTTGAAGCAGCCGATAGTGTCTATGAAAATCAAATGTCTCTTGATGGATGGCAAGTAATTACGCCAGACTTAACGAACCCAGATTATGGACTCGATCTAGAACTAATTACGGGAAATACGTTTAGGGTCGAAGGAAGTTTCTTCGATCAACCTTATGGTGATGCTAACGCAGCAGTACTAAAGTCAGGAAATACCTTACTGCTTGCCTTTAGAGGTACTGAAATACCAGAGGGGGACTTTACATATTGGTTACGATTGGGACAACACTATGATTTATTCGAGCCACTTTTTCAAGCACTGGATAATTATATCCAAGCTAATCCAGCATCCAAAATATTAGTAACTGGTCATAGTTTGGGTGCTGCTATGGCAGAATTTTATATGGCTGAACATCCAGGCTCTCTGTATTCGGCTGTAGCCGTTGCATCTCCTACAGCAAGTAATGACCCGACTGATACTCGCGTTCTTAACATCGGTTATAAAAACGATGTTGTTTACCAAGTTCGCAGTGCCGGACTAAGCGAAGGAGCTAGTCCAAACAATGCTACAACTTATTTTTATATTGCTGTTGGTCCAGAGCATCAAGTAGGCGATCCTCCGTATAATCATCAGATGAGAAATTACATTTACGGTACTAATCGCGTTTTTAACTCATCTTATTATTCTCAGATGAAGAAAAATAGTTTAGTTCTTGTCGATTTAACTGATTCATCATTCAACATAGCAGACCTGAACTATCTAAACTACAGTTCAAATCCATACGCTTTTCTCTTAGGAGAAGATGATGACCAAGACAATCTTCAGGGTGCAAGAGGTAATGATGTTTTGGAAGGATTAGGAGGAGATGACACGCTTACTGGAGATAACTATGACGTTGATTGGCTTGCTGGCGACGATACATTAGATGGTGGTGAAGGAAACGACTTATTAGACGGCGGTTCTGATAATCCCTTTGGCTCTCCTGCCAATGACAAGGATGTAGCAGTATTCTCGGATGATTTTGAAAACTACGACTACTCAATTTCAGAAGATGAAGAAATCATCACTATAAGTCACATTGGTGGAACGCAAGCAGATGGGACTGATACCTTGAAAGACATAGAGTGGGGAAGATTCGGCGGACAGCAAACAGTCTCAGGAACTCTATCAGCAACACGATCAAGTAGTGAAGATGAATCGCAAATCTCAGCGGTTGCATCCGCCACAGGAAGCGCACCCCGCATCATCCCGTTACCCCTCACTGACGGCGTATCAGACACCGAAGGAGAAGAAACAACAGATACCACGCTTAACCCCAACCCCAACGAC
>JADEXJ010000133.1 GCA_015207195.1 Pleurocapsales cyanobacterium LEGE 10410 | reverse complement strand
TACTTCCTGACAATGCCCTTGATAATCCCGTGGCTGTTATCTGCCCAAATGAACTTATGATGTAGTCGCTATATAATTCCAAAAGCTTGATATCCATTTCAATATGATAGCTTTTGCGTAACGTCAGTTTATCAGCTAAAGCAACAAATTTTTCTGGTAAGTTAAACAACTCACCATCAGGGATTGAACCACTTTCTGCAAAATAATCAGTGTCAACCCCTGTATAATCTTGGTATCAATAATTGTCAGGATCGATTGGTAATCCCGTGTCTTCTTCTAAAGCAATAATTAGCGATCGCACTATAAAAAAAATTACCGAGCAAGCCGAATTGACCAGCACATATTTAGTATTTATGGCGATGGCAGGGGTTTTAGCAGCGGTTGCTCTATTAACCAACTCAATACCGATTTTAATTGGTTCGATGGTGATTGCGCCTGCACTACCACCATTAGGATTAATTTCGCTGGCAATAGTAGTGAGAAAGCCGAAGTTAGCTTTAAAAGGTTTGACCACGGCATTTCTCGGTTTGGCGATCGCTATGATTTCCGCCATGATCGTCACTTGGCTTTTGAATATTACTCATGTGATTCCCGCTGAAACCAATTTGATTGACAAAGAACTATTAGCAGAGCGAGTCAGACCAGGATGGTATAGTGTAATCGCAGCAGTAGCAGCAGGGATTTCAGGTGCGATCGCCCTAATCAAGCAAAAAACCGATACCTTGGTAGGAGTGGTAGCTGCTCTAGCCTTGGTACCAGCGATCGCAGCAGCAGGTATTGCGTTTTTATCAAAAAGTCCTACTGTAGGTTTTGGTGGTCTATTTTTGTTAGGAATTAACGTAGGGTTTATTATTATTTCTGGAGTTCTGACTATATTGATTCTGCGACCAGAACGTCGAAAATAGATTGTTATCTAACTAAAATTAATTATTTATTGTACACGACAAAAGACGCGCCTGAGCCAAGTCGTTAGTTCTTAGTTCTTGGTGGTCAGCTATAAGCCTTTCTCCACTGTTTCCACTGCCCCTTGCACTCACCAAATAAATCTAGGCATTAGCTAGTTATTCTTTCTCGATTATGGGGCTGTAGCAAATTAGTCATGTCTGGACCTGTAGGGATAATCCCCCCTGGATTGAGAGGAAACAAATTGCCGTAGTAATCCCGTTTAACGCTTTCCAAGTCGCAGGTTTTGGCAACTCCAGGTAACTGATATAAATCTCGTAGGTATGCTCCTAGATTGCTATAGTCTCGGATACGGCGACGGTTACATTTAAACAGCCCGTAGTAAACGATATCGAAACGAAATAAAGTGGTAAATAATCGCACGTCTGCCAGAGTAGGGCGATCGCCACAGAGATAGCGAGTGGTTTTTAAAGTAGCATCTATTTCATCTAAAACGGTAAATAATTCCTGACTGGCATTTTCATAAGCCTGCTGTGTTTGAGCAAAACCACAGCGATAAACGCCGTTATTAACAGCATGGTATATCTTATCGTTCCACCAATCTATTTTCTCTTGTAAAGCTTGGGGATAGAGATCGAAATCGGGATGCCGAGCGTAATGGTTGAATTCTGCGTTGAGTATTTCGATAATCTCGGCACTTTCGTTATTGACAATAGTGTTGGTTTTGCTGTCCCATAAAATCGGTACGGTGGAACGTCCTTGATAATTAGATTGAGCTAGCTGATAGAGTTCTGGTACGGTATGGCAACCTAGTTCTGGCTCGGATAATACCCAAATTCCTGCATCGGGGTCAGGATAAACGATAGAAACAGCGATCGCTTCTTCCAATCCTTTTAAAGCCCTAGTGACTAACGTACGATGCGCCCAAGGACAGCCCAAACCAACATATAAACGATAGCGATTGGCAGCAGGTTGATAGGGGTTGTTGGGTTCGGTATTGATGAAATTTCTAAATTGGCTTTCGGGACGAAGATATTCTCCTGTTTTGCTGCGTGGTGCAAGTTGAGACATCATGATCTGCCACATAGTCGTCCAAACAAACTTGCCTGTTTTAACAATTAATTTACCTGGAAGAGACTTGTTTGCCATAAACTTACTCCATTATTTATCAGAGCGATTAGCCAATTACTTCTAATGTTTACTGCACTGCATAAAAACTTAGGGTCGTGTTGCCGTAGGATTTGGTACGATAAATTTCTAATCCTGGAACTTCTTTAGCCTGCCAGAGTCGAGGATTGTGTTCGACGGCGATTGCACCTTCGGGGGTCACTAATTTTAGGGAAGCGATCGCTTTTAAAACGGGCAGATATAAATAACTATTATCATAGGGCGGATCGAAATAAATCCAGTCAAACTGTTGTCCTGCCAGCTTTTTTATTGTAACTAATACATCACCTTTAAGGACTTTATGGGTTTGTCCTGGTGTTGCCACTTGTTGCCAATTTTGCTCGATGATCTTGCAGGCTTTACCATACTGCTCGATACCTACTACCTGATTCGCGCCACGACACAGTGCTTCTGCACCCATCGAACCATTGCCCGCGCATAAATCTAGCCAACGGCTGTGAGCAATGCGATCGCCCCAAATATTAAACAAAGCCTCCCTTACTCTAGCAGCAGTAGGACGGGTTCTTTGTCCTGGTACTGTTTTTAGTTGTCGATTGCCATAAATTCTCATGTTTTTAATGATATAGCAAGGTGTTTTTGTGTCGCGATCATTTTATTTGCCTCTTGCTGGATTGACTGGGATTAGATAAACACGTTTACGTGCTATACTAAAATCTAGTTCACTCATGGGCGAGTGGCGGAATTGGTAGACGCACCACACTCAAAATGTGGCGAGAAATCGTGAGAGTTCGAGTCTCTCTTCGCCCATAAAGTATAGGTTTTAGCTATTTAAGGCAGGTCTCAATCTTGGTCTTCATTTTTCATTGGGGATCAAAACTGAGACCAAATCAATCTTTTCATCCAATCTTAATACTGGTCATACATTTTGTTTACACATAGCTTTCTCCCAAATAGCGTCGTACAAGCTTGAGTCAAATGTTTTGAGCCGATCGAGTTTGCTAAAGGTATAAGCAGGAGATATAAATCCTCTAGACTCTACAAAAGCTTTTAAATATGCAAAAGCAGCTTCTTCAATCTGTTGAATACTCTCCCTTTTTTGATGCAATTAGAAAAAAATGTAAGTTAAAAGCCATTTATGATATGAATTTATGTCAGATTATTTATATAACCATTGTCGCAATGCAAAAAGCAATAAACTAAATGCTGGTATTCACGTGAATGGAACAATCAATGCAGATCGTAGCTTCGTTGCTTTAGCTCACCTAAAGATCAATACTAATTTAAAAAAGCTGATATTCTAATTGCAGGTATACTCCATCTTGTTGCCAAGAACTGCCAGCAGTCTGACGATTAATTAGAGGAGTTCCCCAATCTACGCGGGCAGACAGCCGATCTTCGGCTTGTAACAATAAACCCAATCCTGTTCCGACTAAAGTACTAAATTCGACTTCTTCACTATCAGTATTCCAACCAGTACCAAAATCAACAAAAGGGCTAAATTGAAGTGTGGCATTAATCTGAGAGAAGCGAGCGATCGGTAGTCTTAATTCCGCAGCAGCAAAAAAACCATTGTCTGTCAGTAAAACGTCTTGGCGATAACCCCGTACCGTGGCTGCACCGCCCAAACTAAACTGTTCGGTGGATATCAGAGGATCTGCGGATAACTGCAATTCTGAACGTAATAATAGAGTCGAACCAATAGCAGGGATACCCTGTGGTGTACCAAGCAACCGTAAATAAGATAATTGCCCACGCCAGCTAAAAAATTGACTGTTGGGTTCGTCTTCCACAATCGTCGCGTTTAAAACATCAAGACCAAAGTTGAACTGAGAACGAGCAAAAATTACCTGTCTAGGGCTACGCTGCAACCATTCTTGATTAAAACTCAAGACTGAGGTACGAATTGCGCCATCTTCGTTTGCCCCTGGAACAAGGGGTGTAGGATCGTCAAAAATGGTAGTGTTGCTTTCTCTTCGCGATGCAGTTGCACTGATTGCTAGTTCTTGAGTTACTGTTGGGGTAGCTCGACGCAATACGGGTTGTCGCCAGGTTAGATCGTAGTTGCGAGACTTGACATCAATATCTAGCTTTTGAAACGAAGACTGTAGGATCTGGTTATCAGTTAGGCGAAAATTGAAGTTGAGAGAACTATCTCCAGAACTTAACGGCAAACTATAACCTCCCTCATACTGGTTGCTACCATCGGTGTTGTGATAGGCAAAGCGAAATTTATTTCCCATGCCAAACAAGTTAGCTTCTTCTAGCTCAATTCCCCTTTCAAACGTGCCGACGCTAAAATTACGATTGTTGTTGAGTCTGGTTTGTAGAATAAAAGTATCGGCAGTGATCACCGATACCGTCAAAAGATTTGTCCCTGGTTTGATTCCCGCAGACAATTCTGCGTTGAGGCTTTCAATTATGGGATTAAGCTGTAATAACTGTAGTCTTTCTTGAAGTTGATCGATGTTTAAAGGGACAGAAGTTTTGCTAGTTAGGCGATCGCGAATATAGTTTTCTGTTAGATTACCTTCAACATTAACTACAATCTCTGCCAAACTGCCTTCGACGATCTGGATTTGTACTGCTTTGGATGCTAAATTTTGCGCGGGAATGTAAGCTCCAGAGGTAATATATCCTTGCTCAAGATATAGTTGACCAATAGCTTCTGCTGCCTGCACTAGTTGAGCAAAAGAAATTGGTCGATCTGTAAAGTCGGCGATCGCAGCTCTCAATTCTGCCTCGCTAAAAACCGTATTTCCTGTAAACTCAAACTTTTCTACTACAATCCTACCTGGAATGTCCAAGAGAGATTCAGGTATTGGGGGGGCATCGAGTTCGTTTAACGGATTGGGTTGAGCAGGTAAAGGCTGGAGTTGAGGCAACTGGGGGCGATCGGGAGTCAATGGTCTGGCAGGTTGAGCGATCGCCGAGCCTGGATCGCTTAAAAGAGTCAGGAACAGCCAGTTACCAGGCAAAAATTTTAATCGCTGAATTTTTAGATGTTGACCAAAAGTAGACAGCCAAGAACTAAAAATGATTGTCCGATATAGCCTAAGCTTCCATCGGCTAGTGTTTTGCCGAAGAATTTCCCAGCTAATAGAGAATTGATTCACTTGAGTATAGTAGAAATCGCCTTGTTTACCCTTAAAGCGAGTTTATGAGAAATATAATTGACCAAGAAAATTAAACCACAGCAATACTAACGGTACCTCAGAACAAGCTGTCAAAACTTTTGACCGATTTCGATAAATATTCCGTAAAGCCCGAAAACCACTGTCAATCGGCTTTTTTAGCTAATAAACTCCACTGCATTTGTCTGTATATCGCTTATAATAGTATCTTAAAGTACCATTGACAATCGTTAGATTCGTTGTCTAATATGTAGTGCGGTATACAAAAATTCGTTTAGTATCCTTAGTACTAGCTGCTAAAGTATTGCGTCAAGCCAAATCAACCAATCCTGCCCAACTCAAAAATCCTATTCAGCTCGAACGTTCGTGGTAGTCTCTTCTAATTAAAGTAATGTATTGTTACATTTTTACCACACTAGCAGAGCTATTGCTCTGTATTCATAATTAATACTAGGCGAGCTACGCAGCATTCTAATTGGAGACAGTCATTGTAATTATAATTTTTTGCTCCAACTTCTTCTTGAAAAGTAAATTAAATTCTTTTAAGTTACAATTTTGGTTAAAGTAACAATTTATAGTTTAATCTTAAATTATCAGAGTAAGTACTGAGCCGTTGACAATTTGAAAGTAATTTACAGTTAAGAAAAGCTATGCTCGACTTTGGTTATTATACAACTGTAACAATACCTGCAATTGCTATAGCAATTTTAGTTGGATTTCCCCAGCAAGGACAAACTGTAGACGTAAATACAGTCGAGGTTTCTTGCGATCGACAAACTTCTATCCCAACAGTAGTTGCCACTCTGTCTAGCCAAGAGACTTCTCAGGTTACCCCAATCTTGTCATTTTTGCCTCAATATTTTTCACCAAATGAGGCATTGCTCAACTGTATAGACACGGCTGAAAAGTTACATACTTTTTATAATCAAGATCGAATGAACTATCTAGCCAGTGACACCATTGAACAAAAGCCTGTGGTATGTGCAGTAGAGCGCAGGGGTTTGAGCTGCGATAGCTATAGTAGCGAAATCTTATTTTCTTTGACGGAGCCAGTAAACCCGACTGAACTGCTATACAATATGTTGGGCAACAATTTTAAAGGTTCTCGATTGCCGTCATCTAGAACAGTAAGTCGTATATATACTGATTTGAGACCCTTGTGGTGGCCCCTATAGTTTCTAACTGAAGAAGAATTAACTGATAGCCAATTAAAATTTACTATATTTCATCTGAGGTACATTGTTTCCTGGCTTGTGCTGCTATCTCATAATCAGGCTGTAACTTCATCGCCTGTTCCAAGGCAGCAATACCTGCCCCAGTTTGTTGAGATTTACACAAGGTTTTGCCTAAATAAAACCAGGTTTGTCCTTGTTGTGCTGGAGTGAGATCATTACTATCAAGGATATTTTCAAAGACATCTTGCGCTGCTTGATAACGTTCCCCTTGGCTCAAAACAACCCCCAGGTTAATCCGAGCAGGAAAATAATTGGAGGAGTATTCTAAGGCACGATTATAAGTATCTACCGCTAACTCATATTGTTCTTTTCTTCGGTAGCGATTACCCAAAAAAGTTAACGCCACTGCCAACTCACCGCTGACGCTTGCTTGACCTTCGATCGCTTCTGCTTCCTCTAGCAGTCGAATCGCCTCTTTGATTACGGTAAGAGATTCTTCATTTTTACCTAAAGCTCTAAGAGATTCACTTTTGTTGATTAGAAAAATCGGCTCGGTTTGCTCCAAAGCGATCGCTCGATCAAAAGCAACTATTGCCTCATCTTCTCTTTGGAGATTGTGCAAAGCTTCACCCTGACAGTTCCAAGCATCGACTGCTTTCGGTTTGATAATCGTAGCGGTAGAGCAGGATTGTCGCATCTCCTGATATCGCTGTAATTGAGCCAGAGCATAACCTCGATTAGTCCAAGCTTGATAATAGTTACTGTCAATATTTAGTAGGCGGTTGTATTCAGCGATCGCTTGCTCAAATGATTTTTTTTGAAGTAGTTCGTTACCTCGGTCAAAGGCTAATCTAACTACAATCCGCTTGCCTATATTGTTGAACAAGACCCACAACAAACCCATCGAAGCCAACAATAATAAGATATTTTTCAGTTGCCAGAAACTATCTTTGCCCTTTTGGTTGGGAGACGGAGAAACTACTTTGCCAGAATTGTTAATAGCTGCGGTAGGCAAATTGCTCTGAGAAGTTTGATTGGTTAATTTGTTAGTCACCCAACTTAGGCTAAACACCGATTGATAAATACGGTTGGCTACTACTAATTGATTTTGCTGCTTGACCACCAACCCCATATTGAGTAGTTCTTGTTGTTCCTTACTATTATCTATAAATATTGTTTCACTTAAGATCTGTTGATAAAGTTGGAGTAACTTTCTTGGCTCGCACTGCTGGTTATGTAACAGGCGGTCTTCAATAGTTAGAAAATGCTCTTTAAGCTGATTATTTGACCAATGGTCAATTATTCGTGTTTGAACCAAATAATCAATTTGTTCGATTTCACGGTCGGGAACAAGAGTACTGCTATTTTCTGAGATTAGCTTGAACAATTTTTGAGTCAAAAAAGACTGTCCTCCAGTCCACAGCAAAACCCTGGCTAAAATCTGCTCTGAATAAGCATGACGATCTTCTAGCTTCAGCAGCTTGAATTTAATTTCTAAAAAACTTTCGTGTATTTGTTGAGGATCTTTAAGTCGATTTGTTGGCTTTGGTTGTTTGGTTGTTTTCACTGTCTCGTTGATGCTTCCTAGACTAAATTCAGGAGCGAAAAAACCAGAATTGGCTTCAGACTTAGCCGAAGACACAGGAGTAAGATATCTTAAGAAAAAATCTACCGTAGTTTGTTTGAGCCAGCCTTTAGCGATCGCCAGTTCGCCAAACTTCAATTTGGTTTGCTTTTGCTCATCCAAAATTTTCTGAATTTGCTCTTTATTTAACAATCCCGCCTGTTCTAAGTATTGACCTATAGGCTGCTTGGGGTTTTCCAGGACTAAATCAGACCATCGTTCGGCAAAAAAATCGGCGGTTTTAAAATCGATATGACCTTGCTTGGTTAATATTTCCCCAATTCTCGGACTATTATTGTTCAGAGCTTGCTGCTTCAGAGCTTGTTTTATGCCCTCGGCAGATACTAGACCTGCTTGTTGTAAAACCGCACCCAAAAGAACTTTATTTCGTGAATGAGACACTAGACCTTATAACCATAAAATTTGTGTTATGAGTGGTTACAGAAAACCGCCTAATATAAAATGATATATCGCCTAGCAAGAATTTAAGATAATTGTTCGATTTAGCAATTCAACTTTCAATAAGAAATAATATTATTTGCCGTTGTTACCAGAAAAATACCAGGCTATTAATTTGAGTATGTTGTATTCTACCAACAATTAAATTGCAGTTGCATTATTATAGTTGTTTCAAAAGTTGTGTCTCGATTGAGCATTAAACTATTTCACAATATATTTTAATAATCACCATATCCTTTGCAGAGCAAGTCTTTACAGCGGTAACGTTGGTGCTTAAATATATCTAATTACTAATCTATAGCTGAATAATCATCCAAAGTGTGGTTTTTCTTAATTAATATGCTAGTATGTATTTCGTGGCAAACGAGGATTTTTCCTTGTTGATTCCAATGGGACTGTAGTTCAGCTGGTTAGAATGCCTGCCTGTCACGCAGGAGGTCGCGGGTTCGAGTCCCGTCAGTCCCGTATCATTTTAAATACTGCGTTTGAGCGATTTGGGTTAACTTGGGTGTAGCGTTTACAAGTTAATAGTAACCCAAATATAACCCAAGTTACTTTACTTCATTGTCTCTTTAAGCAGCCGTATACTTATTGATACAAGGATTTGCAATGTAACTTCACATTGAAAAGCATTCTTTATGTTTTGAAGCGTGCTACTAGAACCATCCAAATGGAAAGCTATTTTTTTTGAGACAATTAATCATCAAATAGTAAATGTCTAATCTGAATAACGTGGGTTAACTGAACCCACGTCAACCTATTTAGGTTAGATACATGGCTATCAGTCGTGTGATTGATTGCTGGTTTATGTTGAGGATTGAGTATAAACGCCTCTGCAAATCAATTACATAGACTTCTAACATATTCCAAATTCAAATAAGATGACGAAAATCAATTCATCATCTGTCTTAAGTCACATTCTGTAAGACTACAAGTATATATATTATGAATATGCAAGTTAAAACTTTTGACCTGCTAAAACTAAACAAACTTAAAAGCTTAGAACTTTAATGAATAAAATACATATCAAGCCCACGTTGGATATTTCAACAAATGTACTAGGATTGTCAACTTCTATTGTTGATTCAATAAGTTATTCAATCCTGGAATGTAGAAATTCCAATCAAGGCAAAAAATATGTTATCGAACGACACCAGCTTTTCAACTTCTAGTAATGAGGTAATCAATAATTCACAGAGTAAGCTAGAAGCAGTTCAAAACTTCATTAGTCAATATGAAGCTCCTGAGCTAACAGAAATATCCGAACAACAAACTTCAGGATTTTTGGAGTATTTCTTTGGAGATAGATTGCGCTATAACCTTCTAACTCAAGACGTTGAGTTGGATGGTCAAAGCTTGCGGAGACATGAAACTGAAACATTGAAAGTCGAAGACCGTATCCAGGTTTATTGCCACAAAAAACTTAACTCTGTATTCCAAAAACAAAGAACGTTCAAAAATTGCTTGCTGGACATGATTGGCAACAATCACTATCACCCAGTAGAGAAATATCTCGAAGGCTTGCAACAAAATTGCACCAATCCAGCAAACATTGATAACTTGGCAGAACGATATCTTGGCAATAAGAATGAGCTATCTAATTTATTAGTAAAGAAAACCTTAATAGCTGCGGTTGCCAGAATATTTAAGCCTGGGTGCGAAGTTCATTCTGTTTTAATCCTCTGTTCTCCAAAACAAGGGATTGGGAAATCAAGCTTTCTCAAGACATTAGCTGTAAACCCTCTTTGGTTTAACGACACTGTTCCTAAAATCTCGGTTAACAGAGATTTCTATTCCAAGCTTCATCGTCATTGGATAACTGAAGTGGGAGAAATTGACACCAAATTTAATAAAAATCAAGAGGAGAAAATTAAGGATTTTATAACATCAACTAAAGATTCTTTTAGACCAGCCTATACGGCTCAATTCCTTAATTGCCGTAGACGTTTCATTCTGACTGGAACAACCAATAATGGTAACTTTCTTAAAGACCAAACTGGCTCACGCCGATATTGGATTGTCCGTGTCAATGGCAAGATTGATATTCCTGCTTTGAAAAAAGAGGTAGATGCAATCTGGGCTGCTGCTGTTCAAGCCTTTTTCTCAGGCGAACAATGGTGGTTAACTGATGAAGAAGCTGAACTCGTCGAAGAATCCAATGCTTCGTATTGTTATGAACATTCTTGGTATCAACCAATCAAAAGTTATCTTGATGAACATAAGGACGATAAGTATATTCTGCCCAAGAATATTGCAGCCATTTCCTCTCTTGAAATTCCCAGGAAGGAAATAAATAAGCCTAGTAGCAAAGCTATCAAGGAGATTAGAACCTTATTGCAACAGAAGTTTGAATATGCTCCGAAGAAAATTAGCAATCAGCAGAGACAAAAATTGTTCGATGAACTAACAAATGATTCATCCCTTCGACCACAGGTAAGCAGTATCAAAGATATTCCTTATTCCATCTGGGTTAAGTTCGATGAATTATTTGAAAAAGACTCTGTTTAACGTCAACTAGATGAAACCAAGTTAGAGCAAGGGTTTTAGCTTGGTGAATTTAACAAAATTGACGTTAGGACAAAAATCAAAGTCAGGAATTTTCTATTTCGGTAGAGTTCCTGATTTTTTCTGTTTTGGGAAGATTTAACGTCAACTAAACGCAAGTCATGTATAGCAAAGGTTACAGCTTTTTGAATTCAACAAAATTGACGTTAAGGCAAATTGAAAATCAAGAATTTTCTATCTCGATAGAGTCCTTGATTTTTCTTTTTTGGAAAATACTTGACCTTTCCAATATTGTGTATTACATTTAGATACATAAGCACTTTTAAGTAATTTGAATTGTTGTTATTGATTTGTAATTGATTTTTCAGTGGTATTGATTTTGAAAATCTTACAACCTGCTATATGGCAGGAATTCAATAACGATGGGAGAATCCAAACGCCGTCAAAAACAAGACCCTAACTATGGTAAGCGTCCTAAGCTACCACCTCTAGAAGACTTCGGTTATACCGTTGGTAGAAAACTACAAACATCTAACCCCACTGTCATGACTGTTGGTAGTCACTATGGTGAAGGTGCTTTTATCACAAATGCTCTGAACACTAGCGACCTCAATAAAAAGTATGGTTGCTATCCATTTTTCAGCGATGTTTATGGATTAAAAAATGTAGTGGTTGAAATACCAGAACATTTGAGCGACGAAGATGCAATGGTTTTATTGGATGAAATCATTAACGAAGAGCGTTATGTTATTTTGTCCAACGATAGTTTTAAAGCACCATCTTACATTAACAGTAAGACCAGAATTCAACCGTTAATTCCTTCAATTGCCAAAGATGAAGTCGTTTACTCAGAAGTCATCAATGAAACTGATGAGGCTTATTTCCGACAAGGTATTGTGCCTGTTGATGTATTCTAATTGATTTTATAACCTGTGGCTGGTTCTGATTCCAGAACTGGTCATACAATAAAGTTCAACATAATTGAAAACAAAACAATCGACCTGCTGATTTAGCACTAGAAATCTCAACAGTTAAGTTAGAGAGACAAGTAATCAGTCGTGGTCGATGTTTTGTTCCCCCACAGATAACTTGAGTGTGGACTTATTTATATTTAAAGTCACTGTAGATTTCTTGAATAACGTAGTCGCACAAAATAGCTTGACCAGTAGTTGTGCGTCCCCAAATAGTAAGTCCATAGAAATCTCTGACTACTGTTTCACCTTTGGCTTCTAATTTGTCTGCCAGCCAAGGTGTTACTATCCAATGCTCAAAGATTTCCTGGCGATAATCCCCCAAGCTACCACCTCTATAAATCTCAAACCATTCATAGATAGTAGTTTCTTCATCATTATGGATGGGGTCAATTTTCCACACTGCGTCTTTGTTTCTTACTCCAAAGTAGTATCTATTATCTTCAGTACAGTAGTGCTTAAAAACATAATCTTGTTCTAATTCTAATTCGTATTTGGCTGACCCATAATCAATAGGAGCAGTCCATAGTTCACACGCTTGTTCTTCTTCGAGTTTATTTTCTTTAGTAAGCGTATGAATAAGAGAAGAGACGCAATATATAACCTCTCGCTGTACTAGCTCTTGTATGGAGATATTAGTAGTAGTCATAATATTGATTTTTTAGTCAAGTAAGTAGGTAAAAAAATAGAGCCAGTTCAATGTCTATGGCTCAGGACAGAATTATCGGATCGTTAGTAATTGAGATGAGTATCAATAAAATAATTGCTGAAAAGCTTGTTTGACTTGAGAAGCAGCACTGCCCTTGAATAACCAGAGTGTTGTCTCCCAGCAAAAGAAAGCAACACCTTGGTAATCTTTGTCTTTTACCATCTCTACTTCACGCTGTATTTGGTTTATGGTTTTTGGGGAAGAAAACGTTCCAGTGTAAAGACCAATACTAATTGGCATACTGTCAATTAGATTAACTAACTTTCTATTAGCTAATTCATTAGCTAGCTTGTCAGTTGGACGATAAACCTGAACTACTACTTCATCTAACAAACCAAGTTCAATCCACCTAGTCCAATCTTGTAAATACTTTCTGTATGAATAGTCAGGTAAGTTTGGAGATAGAGACAGAACTAAATTGTCATTGGTGGCTTTGACTTCTTTTACAAGTTGAGTCATAAACTGTGTAATCTTATTTGCCCTCCAAGCAACCCATTCAGTATCTGATGGATCGTTGGGTGGGTTATTACCATTATGTTCTTGGCGATATAGTTTTACTGTGTAAGGATCGTATCCAAACTCAACAGGCAATCCAAAGTGGTCATCTAGCTGAATGCCATCTATGGAGTATCTTTGAGCTACATCGACAATCAAATCTATTAAGAATCCTTTTACTTCTGGATGAAATGGATTAAGCCATCCTTGATTAGCCCCAGTTATCTCTTGAGCAAAATTAAATAAAGAGTTTGACATCCATTTTGGTTTATTTGCTTTGTAATTAATTACAGTCTCCCCATTTTGAGTGGTAGTCAGCCAATCAGGATGTTCTTGAGCAATCTTTGATTTTGTGGGAATCATTAAGCCATATTCAAACCAAGGTATCAGTTTGAGATTTTGGCGATGAGCTTGATAAATAAAACTGGAGAGAAGATCTTCATAAGGGAGTGAGGTTAGACGGTCTTGTTTTAGTCCTCCTGCATTTTTAGCTATGGTTGAAGGATAAAGTGTATAGCCTCTATTCCATACAGCAGGATAGATAGTATTTAAGTTATGTTTGGCAATGTTGGCTACAACTTCATCTAATCTGGTTGTGTGGTAAGAAAGTGATGTGCCGTAGTTGGTAATCCATACTCCCCGCAATTGTTGATGTTTAGTTCCACTATGCTTAACAACGGGAGCTTGCCAAAAGAATACAATGATAAACCACGATAAGAAAACTATTATTAATCTTCTAGACCAATATTTACCTTTGCCTAACCATTTGAGAATAGAATTTCTTTTTGTCATAAAGATTTAAGGAAATTAATTATTGATGCCCCTTCAATAACATAGTCATAAGCTATTGCCATCCCTGTAGTGGTAATCCGCTAAATTTTTAATTTCATAAAACCTCTTTTATTGCTCTTCCTTTCTCTTTTGGTTTTTTTGCTAGTCAGTGGCTGACTGGCAAATGTTCAAACATATTTGTAGGCAAGTCAAATAAATAAATCACGATGGTTAAAATTTTCTGAATTTAACGGGAACTATAGATATAACCATTAAAAAATAGCTCTATAAATGGAATTACTTAATTCTTCTGTAGAACAGCTAGTCACAGAGATCATAGCTGTCAATCATGCTTGGAAAGAGGCACAAGATTTATTCGATCGCGCCGATAATCATTTGGCTAATTCTCTACGAGATTTAAAAGCACGTTTACAAGTACGACTTTTACGCAGCTACGCACCAGAATTAGTTTATCTCACGATAGATACCGACTCCGATCGCGATTATGACGAACCACTTTACGGTTTGCGGTTAGTTAAATCTGTCAATGGCAGACAAGATGCTGCACATATGCCAATCAGAATTGCGAAAGAGAATTTATCGGCAGCAGAGTTACAGCATTTCGTTCAAAGCTAGCTATACAGAGGAACAAATTAATGATAGATAGTATCAACAATATATTTTATATAGTCATTGTCATCGTAGCTTTTGTAATTGGCATCGTAGAAACAGTTTCAGTCGCTAATTATCAAAGGAAAGATTGTGACACGACAAAAAAAGCGATCGCCATTCTGCAAAAATATCAAGGTGGTTATATAAAAATAGACAAAACAGAAAAAGTAGATAAAACAATAATTAGATGGTTAACTCAATATCTTAAAGGAGAATTAACCTCATCAGCTTTTAAACCCGAACAAAGTAAAAGTAATGATTTTATTTTGCTTGCTTATCCTTCAGTACTAGGCAAACCAGTACCCAGAAGCCCTGTCAGCTTTGCTCCTGCTTTGTTAACCGCTATTGGTATTTTGGGAACTTTTAGCGGTATTTTCTTGGGCTTACGAGGAGTAGATCTAGAAAATATCAATGAATCTCAACAACTGATAGAAGCCAGCCAAAAACTATTGATGGGAATGAAAACTTCCTTTTCTACCTCCCTATTGGGACTAGGTGCAGCTATTACTTTTATTCTAATTTTGGCTTTGGGGGCGAATAAACGTACTGCAATTCGTAACCGTTTGCGTAAAAAACTAAGCGATATTGCTTTTTTGGAAAATCCCAATCGCCTTTTGTCTCGTTTGGATAATGATGGCAATTTAGAAGTAGCAAAAACTTTAGAAACTGTCGCCAATAACTTATCTGGATTTAATGCCGATGTCATTGCCAATGCAGTAAAGAGTGCGATCGCATCTCCCGATAGTCCTTTAGTTTTAGAATTAAAACAAATTATTCACAATACATCTGGTTTATCTAATTTAACTCCCAAGGCGATCGCCTCTGCAAATAGCGATAATTTCACAGTTTTAATCAATCCTCTTGCTAAGGAAGTCAAACAACTGCGAGAACTTCAAGAAAGCCAAGGACAAACTGTAGAAAGTTTGGTCAAACAGTTACGCAATGAATTAATCGAACCTGTAGTTACCAGATTAGATCAGAGTGCAGAATTGACTAAAGAAGCCTCCGCAGCAGTAACGGCTTTGAAAAACGAATTAGGCGACATTAGTACCAGTTTGGCGGGTGCAGTACAAACTATTCAAAGTTTCCAACAAGACACTCTGACTCGATTACAGGAATTTGCTGCCAATTTACAATCTATCCTCGGTCAATTCCGCACGGATACTCAAGGAGTAATGGAACAGGTTGCTGTAGAAATCAAAGAAGCAGTTAATCAAAGCATTACAGGAATGGAAGCACAAAGAACAGCTTTTGAAGCTAGTGCTAATCAAGCCTCACAAACTTTTAGAGGAATTAGAGAAGATTTACAAGCAGCTTTAGAAACTCAAGCAGTACAGCAGAAGCAAATGCTGCAAGATGTTCAAACCTCTACCGAAAGTGTTCTGGTCAAGGCTAATGAAGCTTTCGTGAATCAATCTAATACTCTGGTGACAGTAGGAAAAGAAGCATCGGGGTTGATGAATGAGGCTAAAGATAATCTCCTCGGTACATTAAATAATATCGATGGAATGCTACAAAATACTCGTCTGACAGTACAACAGGAGTTAGAACAATTCCGCCTCGACTATCAAGCTGCGTTACGAGAATTCTTTACACAACAGAATAATTTACTCAACGACACATTAGGCAAGCAAAGAGAAGGTTTAGCAGGGGTAGTAGTCGATCTACAGCAAACCTTTAATGAGGAAGCAACACAAAGAAAAGAAATGTCCGCACAAGTAGATTGCAGTTTAGATCGCATTGGCGAGACTGTCAAAACTGTCAATACTTTGGCTAGTGCAATGGGTATGAATTCTAGCGAACGTTTGGGTCAATTACAAGAATTAGCCCGTACTATCGGTGGCGAAGCACGCAAGGTAGAACATAGTTATCAAAGCATGACCGAGCAATTCAATATTGCTCTCAATGATGGTAACGAAAAGCTCAATGATTACCTCAAACAAGCCAACGAAACTTACACCAGAAGTATTCAAGATGCGGATGAGGCTGCTGCCAAGGTTTGTACCCAACTCAACGAAACTTCTCATGGTTTGATGAGCGTAGCTGAATTTTTAGTTTCTGCTGCTAACGATCTTCAAAATAGCAGAGGAGGAAACTAAATATGAACAGTTTTGAACAATTTGAACCAGATGTAGAACTGGAAGAAGATAATACGGGTATTTGGTTATCTATTAGCGATCTAATGTCTGGGTTGTTGATGTTTTTTGCACTTCTATTTATTGTCGTACAGGTTCAGCTTCAGCAAGAAATTATTCGAGCGCAGAGACTAGAAAAAGAACTGGAAACATATAAAAGAATCATCGATCAATTACCTCTAAGAATCATTAGTGCTATTGAAGGGAAATTTGGTCAAGGAATCGTTGAAATCGATCCTAAAACTGGAGATGTAAAAATTGGCGATCGCATTCTTTTTGACGAAGGTAGTGCCGAACTAAAACCAGCAGGAAAACAATTTCTCAAACGTTTTATTCCTATCTATAGTGACGTTATTTTTTCCGATCCAATGTTTGAAAATCAAATTACCCGTGTTGTAATTGAAGGTCATACCAGTTCGGGAGGTTCGGAAAAAGCCAATATGGAACTGAGCTTAAGACGTGCTTTGTCGGTATCTGACTATATTTTTTCTCAGCAACTTAGATTCAAAACCAAACAACAATTCAAACAAAAAATTCTAGCATCGGGAAGAGGAGAAATAGATGCGGATAAAAGCAAAGATAACCCTCGCGATCGCAAAGTCGTTTTTCGCTTTCAATTCCGCCGAGAGGACTTTGGCGAGTTACTAAAAAGAGCCAATACTGTAGACGAATCTGTTACTAAATGAATATTCAATTTCGCAAATTATATTTACCTCAACTTCCAGAAGTAGATGCTGATGCTTTGATCGAGTTAGCAGGAGATAAACAAGACAGTGGTTTAAATCCTCCTGCATTACCTAACGGCGTAACTAAAAGTAAAACTATCTCTCGTTCCAATTTGGATGAAATAATTTGGGATATTGAACAGGGTAAGCGCAAGAAAAATGAAGCTGTAATATGCTGTTAGAATCCATTTAATAATCAGGATTCCCAATGGTAAAAGGTTTTGGTGAAGCATCCATCGACCATCAGAAAAGTAGCAAATCCTCGTC